>NZ_JBSIPA010000612.1:0-3132 GCF_053574605.1 Caballeronia sp. M23-90
TGTTATCGGATATTGGCCTGGACGTGATCGATGACAATCTCGATGTAGCCTTGCGTATCGGTCTGCCGCCGGATACCGGTGTAATCGCGAAGCGTTTGCTTTCGAGCCGGCGAATCGTTTGCGCCGCTGATCGAAGCGTTCTCCGACCACTACCCTGAAGTCGAAGTACGGCTGGTGTTATCGGATATTGGCCTGGACGTGATCGATGACAATCTCGATGTAGCCTTGCGTATCGGTCTGCCGCCGGATACCGGTGTAATCGCGAAGCGTTTGCTTTCGAGCCGGCGAATCGTTTGCGCCGCGCCTGATTATCTGGCGCGGTGCGGCACACCGCATACGCCCGCCGACCTCGCCGGGCATGATTGCATCCGGTTGGTTCGCGGCCAACGCGTGTTCGACAGATGGGTGTTTCAGGAGGACGGGCGGCGCCGGGACGTTCAGGTACGCGGGACTTTATCGACGGCAAGCGGCGAAGTGCTGCACGACTGGGCCCTCAAGGGGCGCGGCCTCGCGTTGAAGGCGCTATGGGATATAGAAGATGACTTGCGTGAAGGGCGGCTGGTGGAGTGCCTCGCGCCCTATCACTGCGATGAAATCGAGTTGTATGCGGTGTTTGCGAATCGCCGGCATATGTCGCCGCGCGTCCGGGTGTTTCTGGACTTCGTGGAACAGGCGTTCAAAGACAAGCTGTAAAGTTTCAGCCCGAAGCCAGCGGCATCCACGGATCGTTGCCGGTTGCCGGATACATCAACGACACTTGCTTACTTACACGCACGATTTCATGGATATTGTCACGGAAGTTCTCGCTCTTCTCGTAACTGATAAACGTTGCGTCCGCGACAGCGGACATGGTGAAAAGCGCGAAAGCAACGCGCTCGAGGATGGCAAAGCGGCGGGACATTTCCAAAGTTCCTAGATTCATCAACTTCGGGAATTATAAGGGTTTTCACCTATCTTTTACCAGCCTTTCGTGCAGTGCGATTGCGTAATAGACACATTCATGCGCGGTTAAAACTGCCGAATTAATCAGACTTATCGTTTCTTCATATTGAATGCGGTGCTGCTCCGCACTCTGTGTTTATTCATAGCTCCGCAATGTCATTTGATTTCAAAAGCAAAGCAGTTCCCGCATTTCCACCGGATGGTCTTGCCGCGAAGCGCGTCGTTCTGCGACGCGCCGACCTGCAACAAGCCGAAGCCATGCTTGCGTACCGCGTGGCGAATCGCGCGCATCTCGAACCCTGGGAGCCTTCGCGCGACGCCTGTTTTTATTCGACGCAAGCCGCGAACGAGCGGGCGATGCAAATGGAACACGCCATGGCCGAGGGCACGGCGCTGCATCTGCTGATTTTTTCGAATGCAGCGGACGCAGCGGATAACGCGCTGATTGGCGATTGCCACTTTACGAACATCGTTCGCGGACCGTTTCAGGCGTGCAATCTCGGGTATTCAATCGATCAGCGTTACGAAGGGCGCGGGTTGATGCATGAAGCGCTCGGTGTCGCGCTTGACTTCGTGTTCGATGCTTACAAGCTGCATCGGGTGATGGCGAGTTATCGGCCGGAGAACGAGCGCAGCGGACGATTGCTCGCCCGGCTCGGGTTCGAACACGAAGGGCTGGCGAAGGCGTACTTGAAGATCGACGGGAAGTGGGCGGACCACGTCATGACTTCGCGGGTGAATCCTGGGGATTGAGGAAGGGTTAGCCGTTTAGCCAGTTCTCAATCCGCACGCCGGGATAGTGCGCGAAGTCGCGCGCCTTATTAGTCACGAGAATCACGTCAAGTGCGACAGCGACGAATTTCCGTTTCGAAAAACTCTCGTGGTTGGCATGGTCGATCCTTTGTGTGCACAAGTATGTACTCGATCTCACAACTGACGGATTGTAAATCTACGTGTGTACCCCTGCCCCTCATTCCCCGTCACCCACCCGCACCAGCACCTTCCCGAAATTGCGTCCATCGATCATATCGAGGAAAGCTTGCGGCGCGTTCGCGAGCCCGTCCGTGACATCTTCCTGATGTTTGATCTTGCCGTCGCGCAGATATCCACCGACGTCCTTAAGGAACGCCTGCCGATACTCAGCCAGAAACTCGTAATTGATATACCCGCGCACAGTCAGACTGCGCGTCAGGATCGCGCGCATGGTGGTGGCGAGTCCATCGTCCACGCCGTCATTCTTCCCCGATGTCTGCGCCATCAGTCCGCACACCGGCACGCGTCCATATTGATTGAGCAAAGGCAAAACGGCCTTCCAGACCGCGCCGCCGATATTCTCGAAATAAACATCGATACCGCTCGGACACGCGTTCGCCAGTTGATCGGCGACGTCAGGCGCACGGTGATCGATGGCGGCATCGAAGCCCAGTTGCTCGACCACATACGCGCATTTTTTCGCGCCGCCCGCAATGCCGACCACGCGCGCACCCACCAGCTTCGCGAGTTGCCCCACGAGCGATCCAACCGGTCCGCTCGCCGCGCCGACCACCACGGTCTCGCCGCTCTTCGGCTTGCCGATCGCGGCCATGCCCGAGTACGCGGTGAAGCCCGGCATGCCGAGCACTCCGAGATAGGCGCGGGCGGGAATGCCATCGGCGGGAAGCGCGGCGAGGTTTTGTGCATCGGCTACGGCATGTGACACCCAGCCCGCCGTCACCAGAACGTGCGCGCCGGCCGGCAGCGCTGCATCCTTCGATTCGATGACCGTCGCCACGCTTTCGCCCGTCATCGGCTCACCGATCTGCACGGGTTTCGCGTACGAGCGCGCGTCGTTCATGCGGCCGCGCATATACGGATCGAGCGACAAGTAATCGACGCGCAACAGCACCTGCCCCTCTTTCGGCACGGGCATGGGCACATCTTCGAGGCGGAAATCCGTGAGCTGTGCGCGGCCGCCTGTCGGGCGAGCGGCCAGAACGACCTGCTGGGCGATGGATGCAGTCATGCGGTTCTCCGTGCGTATCGACGTGGATATCGAGGGGAACCCAGCATATACGCGCTTGACCGATTGCGCAGAACCGGACGTGTGCTTCCATGCGGACAGCGTTATTCGTGCGACGCCATGAACGCATCGATCCCGGCCGCATCCGGCGATGTCGCCGGGCCATGCCGCGTCACCGCAATCGCAGCCGA
>NZ_JBSIPA010000613.1:0-3124 GCF_053574605.1 Caballeronia sp. M23-90
TCGCGTGGTGTCGCGTTCGGGCACGAAGATGTAGCCGCTCACGAAGCGCGCCGCCAATCCGAGCGACCGGACGGCGTCCATCATCAGCACCGCGAAGTCGCGGCAACTGCCGCTGCGCAGACGCAGGGTATCGGCGGGACGATTCACGCCTTTTTCCGTGCGCCGTACGTACTTGAAATCGTCGTTGATCTCCTGCGTCATTGCCCGCAAGAGCGCCATCGTGCCCGTGTTTTCCCCGGGCGCAACGAACCGGCGGGCCCACGCGTCGACATCTCCGTCCGGTTCCGGGCGGTTGCGCGCGTTGACGAGATCCGATGCTTCCTCGTTGGTGTACGCGAACGGGAACGTGAGCGCGTAGCGTTCCAGCGCGTAGTCCGGCTGCGGCGACTCGAAGTGCTCGAGCGTCACTTCGCTTTCGAAGGTCAGCTCGGTCGCCTGCGTGTCGAAGGTGGCGACGGCCACCGAATTATCGAAGACATCGTGCAGCCAGCGCAGTCGCGCCGGTTCCGGCGTGATCTTCAGTTGCGTGGTGACCAGCCGGAGATCGTGGCTGGATCGTGGCCTGAACATCATTCGATGCTCGCCGAAATCGACCGGTTCCGAGTATCGGTACACGCTCGTATGCCGGACCGTAAAGCGTTGCGGCTCGTTCACCTGGCAAATCTTCCCAAGTTCAGGCTGGCCGGCCGCAGGGCGCTGCCGAGCAACCACACCGCGGCTTTTGCAGCCTGTTTGTTGAAATCCATGGTGGACCCTTGTATTGCAGCGCCCGGACGTTCCGGTCGCCAGAATTCAGGATACACGAGACAGTTCTGGCGAAAGAATTCGTTTGTGATTCGGTAAGAGGCGTCTTGCGCGCGGGAAGAGGGGAAATGAGAGGCGGGCGCGAGAAGACAGCCGCGCCGGGCAGGACGCTTGCCCGGCAAATCCGGCTTACGCGAGGGCCGGTTCGGTAATCCGCGGCAGGGCGATGCGCCCAAGCCGCAGCCGGGCGATCAGCGAATGGGTAAGCAATACCGCGAACGCACTTGCAGATGCTGTTGTCACCGCCGGGGCTCCGGTTAGCGTCAAGGCCACGAGCGCTTGCACGTCCTGCCGGGCGATGGCATCGAGTAATGGCTCGATTGCGTCGTCAGCACCCGGCGCGGTATCCGGCCGGCTGCTCCGCCGGTCATCCCGCACGCGGTCTTTCGCCCGATGCACGATCTGCCGGCAATGCACCGCGCTGCGGTTAAGAATCCTGGCGATGCTCGCATAGTCTTCCTCGAACGCCTCGCGCAGCAAAAACGCGGCGCGTTCCTCAGCTGACAGACGCGCGAGCACGCGACGCATTCCGTACGATAAATCGGATTTCTGTTCGGCCAGAGCCTGCGCAGAAGGGGCTTGATCGAAGCCGTCGAGTTCCTCGAGCAGCCGCATGTCCTGCGCTGAACGCCGCAGACGGTCGATGGCCGTGCGTTTTGCAACCGTCATGAGCCACGCGACGGGCGTTTCGAGCGCATCGATACCGCCGGCCCGTTGCTGCAGATGCCATTTCACGAACGTATCCTGCACGACGTCTTCCGCGTCCGCGCGTACGCCGAGAATCCGGTAGGCGAGCGAAAAAACCCGCGAACGGGACGCCTCGAAGAGGGCGAGCTGCGCTTCGTCGCGATGTGATTCGATATCAACGCTCATGCGTTTCTCCTTGTTGCGCTTCATCACCTGTGACGCTTATGACGGCCCGCACGGGGCGAACGTGACAGCCGGCGACAAAAATATATCGCGGCCGCGAATGTCACGCACGAACGGCGGCGCGCGTCATATGGGCTGGAACGCTCTTGAGTGATCTGAAAACAACCCGGGAACCGCAAAGATATGAATCCGCTGAACCTCGGCCTCGTGCCGACCGTTATCGAACAATCCGGGCGCGGTGAACGCGCCTATGACGTCTATTCGCGGCTGCTGCGCGAACGGATCATCTTCATGGTAGGACCGGTGACGGACCAGATGGCGAGTCTGGTTGTCGCGCAATTGCTGTTTCTCGAAGCCGAGAATCCGGAGAAAGATATTTCGCTGTATATCAATTCGCCGGGCGGCTCGGTCTACGACGGCATGGCGATTTTCGACACCATGCAGTTCATCCGCCCCGATGTCTCCACGCTGTGCACGGGTTTTGCCGCGAGCATGGGCACGTTCCTGTTGAACGCGGGCGCGAAGGGCAAGCGCTACGCGCTGCCGAACGCGCGCATCATGATTCACCAGCCGTCGGGCGGTTCGCAGGGGACGGCAGCGGATATCGCGATCCAGGCAAAAGAAGTGGTGTATTTGCGCGGCCGGCTGAACGCGATCATGGCGGAGCGCACGGGGAAAACCGAAGAGGAGGTTGCCCGCGATACCGACCGCGATAATTTCATGTCGGCGGATCAGGCGCGGGACTATGGCTTGATCGATGAAGTGCTGCAGCAGCGGATTTAAGTCCCGCCGCTTAGACCCGCCGCAACAGAAACGACAAAGCCCCGCAGCTTTCGCTGCGGGGCTTTGTTTTTCAGCCTGGTGCGTGAGGTCGGACTCGAACCGACACGACATTGCTGCCGTCAGGACCTAAACCTGGTGCGTCTACCAATTTCGCCACTCACGCGTATCTTTTCTGGTGGCACGCGCTACGAGTACGCACGCCACTGAGCCGGGCATTCTAACTGAATCGATGACCAATGTCTGCAGTACGGCGTTTCGAGCACGGCCCTGCGGCGCCACAATCCGCATTGCATCGCGCGAACGACCTGCCTACAATCGCAACTCATTCTCGTTTGTGTCCACTTCGACAACTTTTACATCGATGAACCGCACCTCGCGCAATCGCTTCGTTGCATGGCTCGGCATTGCCGCCATGTGGCTTGCCATTGTCGCGCCGGTGATCAGCCAGACGCTGGCCTCGCGCGAAGCCCGCTTCGATCTTCTTGCGGCGCTGTGTTCCGTCGATACCCCAAGTCAAACCCCGACCGCATCGGCCGTTCCGAACGGGTTGAATGCCCAAGCCCAAGGGGAAGAACACGCCGGCCATCACATGTCCGGCGACGCGTTCGATGCCTGCTCGTATTGCGGACTGCTCGCGCACAACGTGCCGCTGGCCTCGGCCCCGGCA
>NZ_JBSIPA010000614.1:0-3094 GCF_053574605.1 Caballeronia sp. M23-90
TTTTTTCTACGCCGTGTGCACGACGGCCGGCAGAACACGCCGGTCGTGCACACGGCGTAGAAAAATGCACCGTCGGCGCTGGCATCCCGGCTGGACATGGCATTCCAGCGGGATTCGGCATCGGCGAACGCGGCGGTTTCCTGATTGGTTTTCATCACATTCCTCGCTAGACGAAGGGTACGTGATTACTGTAACGACGGGCGTTTTACGGGTCGCGCCGGTTCTTGCGCTGTCATTCGCGGTGGACGTCGACGTGATCGCGACGGAATGGCGAATGACGCACAGATGCGACACTTTGGCACCATAGGGGTTTTTACTACGATAAGTGTTGCAACGTACGAACCCACTGTGTAATATTGGAACTGTCTCCTCCATGTCTCCTCCTGATATGGATTCAGCCCGCTCCGCAACGAGTGGGCTTTTTTTCGTCTGCACGTTTCGCGGCAGGCTAGAATTTTCGGATAAAACCGGAGACATTCAATGCAAATCCCTATCCGCGAGATCGATCACGTCGTGATTCGATGCGCAGACCTCGACGCCATGGTCCAGTTCTATGCCACCGTGCTCGGCTGCCCGGTCGAGAAGGAACAGCGCGAACTCGGCTTGATCCAGATGCGCGCCGGGCGTTCGCTGATCGATTTGCTGGCTGTGGGCGCCAGGATCGACCGGCCGGAAAGCGGCACGCCGGGCACGGGGAACAACGTGGATCACGTGTGCTTGCGCGTCGAACCGTTCGATGCCGCCGCGCTTCGGGCGCATCTCACGGAGAACGGCGTGCGTCTGGGCGAAGAAGCCCGCCGATACGGCGCTGAAGGTTTTGGCCCGTCGCTGTATTTTTTCGATCCGGAGGGCAACCTGATCGAATTGAAGGGACCGCCCGAGCCGGAGGCTTGAGCGGTTCGCCGCGTCAGCGCGGCGCGCCCTTGAACACCGTCCAGTCGATGGCAACCGGATCCACGCTCGCGCTCCCAAGCGACACCTCGCCGTCCTGAATCGTGCATTGCAGCCGCATCGTCCGTTCGGCCAGTGCGCCGAGGGACGCCGCGACGCCGTCGGTGAGCGACCAGACGGTCACGTTCTGCATCCGCTCGACCTTCGACTTCACGCCCTGCCACCAGATTTCCGATGTCCGGCCGCCATACGCAATCACGATGACCCGATCCGCGCGCCCGCTCGCCTTCGCGATGCGCCGCTCTTCCGGCTGACCCACCTCGATCCACGTTTCGATTTGCCCCGTGAGATCCTTTTGCCAGAGGTCGGGTTCGTCGGTGTCCGACAGGCCTTTGGTGAATTCGAGCCGCTCGCTCGCGAATAATGCGAAGGCGGCGACGCGCACCATCATCCGATCGTCGGTTTCAGACGGATGCCGTGCAATGGTCAGCGCGTGGTCGCCGTAGTAGTGCCGATCCATGTCGGCGATCTGCAATTCAGCTTTATAGATTGTGGATTTGAGGGCCATGCAACACCGGAAAGCCTCGGGTGAGAGGCCGAAAAAGGGATTCGAAACAGGATTCAGCGAAAAACGCAGCCAATGCTCGCGTGCGCTGACGTGTGATGATACCGAACGCGTTCGCTCGTTGCGGAAATTAGCGTGAAAGACGTGCGGGAGCACGACCGAACTGGCGATGCGGGGGAAATGCAAATCGGCGACAGGCGTCACCGATTGATTTATGGCTTTGAGTTTATTGCTTGATAAATCGATCTGCGGTCCACATGCCTTGAGTATCGCTATTCGAGGCATTGACGAATTCGACGTCATGACCAATTACGCGCACTACGCGGAAATTTCCTTCTTCCGGTGTCGCCAGACATTGAAACCCGGAGAAGAATTCCTGCATTTTCTGTTGCTCGCCGGCTTGGGCATGCTGATCGGCGGAATCGAATTTATCCTTCGATAAACATCCGTACGAATTAGGCAAGAAACTGAATGTTTGTTGCGGCTGGACTACCTTGTCCTGAGCCTGGACCGAACCCATCAGGGCGGACACACAGATCAGCGCGGCGCCGGTGACAGCACTCTTTCTCATTTATAGCCTCCATGCAACTATCTCTCGGGACGTAGCTATGTATTCAGCGGCTAGTTATTAATATGCAGCATTCATCCTAGACAAGAAATTCGAAAGAGCAAGCATGACTTGTGTGCATTTGCAACACGACCATTTGCCGCATCTTCACTGGCCCCACGTATTTAAATGAGCGGTATTAAATGGTGCAACGCAATCCGCGTAGCCATAAAAAATGCCCGGTTGATGAAACCGGGCATTAAACCTCACGAATGAGGGAGGAGACACTTCGCATTACCGGACTTGATCGCTGGTCAGAGTCCATCTCTGATTACGCATTTTGTGTGCCGGTGCCGTCGCGGGTGGACAGCAAGGGTTTTGTCAGATGAAATGATTTTGTTTTCATGTACTTGGCGTTCATGTCAGTCAGTTCGGACGTGCACGAGGATGCCGGACGAAGCCTCCGCGCATGTTTTTTATACAAAGGGTTGTCAGGACGGTTCTGCCGTGGATTAATCGATGCTTCTTTTCAGGAGCTGACATGACACTTGCCCAATGGCTGCCGTTTGCAATTGCATCGGCGATCCTCGTCGCGATACCCGGACCGACCGTGCTGCTCGTGGTGTCTTATGCGCTGGGACACGGCCGGAAATATGCCTTTGCAACAACCGCCGGGGTCGCGATGGGCGACCTTACATCGATGACCGCATCCATGCTCGGGCTCGGCGTGCTGCTGGCGGCATCGGCGGAAATGTTCATGGTGGTCAAATGGATCGGCGCCGCTTATCTCGTCTATCTGGGCATCAAGCTCTGGCGCGCGCCCGTGATCGATACCGACGCGGTCCGCTCGCCGACCGAGTTGCGCACGGGAAGGATCATTGCCCACGCCTATGCAGTGACGGTGCTGAACCCGAAAAGCATCATTTTCTTCGTGGCGTTCCTGCCGCAATTCATCGATCCACACGTGGCCAGCGTTTCGCAGATTGCAATCATGGAGGCGACGTTCGTTGGCCTGGCGGCGGCGAATGCGTTTGGTTACGCAATGCTGGCATCGGTGGCGCGGCGGGCGATCAGGCGGCCGAGCGTGCAGA
>NZ_JBSIPA010000615.1:0-3091 GCF_053574605.1 Caballeronia sp. M23-90
ACCTTTCGCCGGTACCAGTCGTCCACCCGATCATCAGCCAAATAAGTGTCAGCTCGGATATACGGAATTAGGTCATATAGGGTAACTGCTTCAACGGGCGTCACTCCATATCCTATTGACGTGACCGTCATCTCATGCTCGGGTCGAAGCTGCTCGACTACCGGTTGAAGCGTTCGTCGCGACGCACCATCGGTTTCATGATCGACGGCACCGGCCTTGCGATCACCGCGCCGCGCTGGGTGACGATCGGTGCTATCGAAAGTGCGATTGTCGAAAAAGAGAAGTGGATCTTCAAGAAGCTCGAAGAATGGCAAACGCGAGTTGAACAACGCGTCGTACCGCGTATTGTCTGGAAGGACGGAGCGCAGCTTCCGTATCTCGGGCAGAACATCAGCGTGATGATGACCGCTGCGCCGGGTGCGACCGGAAAGAGCGCGACTCAACCGCATTTCGATACCACCGCCAACACCCTCTGGCTCGGACTTCCCGCACTGGCTGACGCACAACTCATTCGCGAGCGCGTGCAACGCTGGTTGCATAGACAGGCGCTGGAAGTGTTCGGTCAGCGCCTGCCAGTGTATGCCGCGAAACTCGGCGTTGAATACAAGGCGTATGCGTTGTCTTCGGCGGCAACGCGCTGGGGCAGTTGTTCCAGCGAAGGCAAGATCCGCCTCAACTGGCGGCTGATCCATTTTCCGGTTCACATCATCGACTATGTGGTCGCGCACGAACTCGCGCACCTTCGCGAGATGAACCACAGCGCGCGTTTCTGGAACACCGTCGAATCGATTTTTCCGGACTTCCAGGAAGCGCGGCACACGCTCAAGCATCACCCGCCTGAACTGCTGCCCTTGCTTTAGCGGCCGGTTCAGGACGCATCAAAACGACAACCCTAACAGGACCCCATCATGCGACTTCTCCACACCATGCTGCGCGTCGGCGACTTGCAGCGTTCCATCGACTTCTATACGCGCATTCTCGGCATGAAAGTGCTGCGTCAAAGCGAAAACACCGAATACAAGTACACGCTGGCGTTCGTCGGTTACGGCGATGAAAGCGAGAACAGCGTGCTGGAATTGACCTACAACTGGGGCGTCGACAAATACGACCTGGGTTCGGCGTATGGACACATCGCGCTGGAAGTGGACGATGCCGCCGCCGCATGCAACCGCATCCGCGAGGCCGGCGGCAAGGTCTCGCGCGAAGCGGGTCCGGTGAAAGGCGGCAAGACGGTCATCGCGTTTGTCGAAGACCCGGACGGGTACAAGGTCGAACTGATCGAGAAGCACTCTTGAGATGATTGACCGGGCCCTGCGGGGTCCTTGTCGTTTTTGGCATTCGCAACACCACAATAAAAAGCAGAGACGAGACACTTCATGAGCACCGCCCTTCCCGTTCGACGCGCGCCCGACGCCACCGCCATCCTGTTGATGATCGGCTTGTGCGCGGTGTGGGGCTTCCAGCAGGTCGCGATCAAAGGGGCGAACGTCTCGTTCCCGCCGTTGCTCCAGGCAGGCATTCGCTCCACCATCGCGACCGTGCTGGTGTGGTTCTGGACGCGTTCGCGCGGCGTGGCGCTTTTTCGGCGCGACGATACCCTCGGGTCCGGCCTGCTCGCGGGCGTGCTGTTCGGCGGCGAGTTCGTGTGCATCTTCCTGGGACTGACGCTGACCAGCGCCACGCGCATGGTCGTGTTCCTCTATACCGCGCCGTGCTTCATGGCGCTCGGCCTGCACTTCTTCGTGCCAGGCGAAAAACTTCGCCGCGTGCAGTGGATCGGCATTGCGGTCGCGTTCGGCGGTATCGCGATCGCTTTCGCCGACGGCTTCCTGCATCGGAATCCGGATACGGCATCGACATGGCAAGGCACGGCCGGCGATGCGCTCGGCGTCCTCGGTGGCGTCTTTTGGGCCGCGACCACGGTCGTGATTCGCGCATCGCCGCTCGCACGCGTGAGCGCGAGCAAGACGCTGTTCTATCAACTGGGTGTATCGGCGATTGTCTTGCTCACGCTCGCCTTCACGCTCGATCAGACGCACATCGGCACGATCACGCCGACCGCGATCGCAAGTCTCGCGTATCAGGCGATCATCGTGGCGTTCTTGAGTTATCTCACGTGGTTCTGGCTGCTCACGCGCTACATGGCGTCGCGGCTTTCCGTGTTCTCGTTTCTCACGCCGATCTTCGGCGTGGCGTTCGGCGTGCTGCTGCTCGGCGATACGCTGACAACGCGCTTCATATTGGCGGCGGCACTGGTGGTGATGGGCATTGGGCTGGTGAATGCGCCGGCTGCGCGGGCGCGCGCCTGATCATCTTGAGCGGCCCGTTGCGCGGGCTGCCCGGGTTGCCTCGTTCATGATCTGCGCAGCAAGTCCGAGGGCGCCTTCGGCCGCCGCCGATTGCGTCCGGTCAGCGAGACAAACGAGCGCAAACTGCAAACCAAGCTTGCGCGGATGCACGATCGATACACGCACGAGCCGCTCATGAAGCACCTCGCGTTGCACCGATGAAGCCGTGCAAAACATGACGGCATCCGTGCGCGCGACGACGCTCTTCAACACGGCAACATCGTTGCATTCCAGATGCAGCGGAATCTCCTCGTGCGCGCGAAATTTCAGCAGCCGGCGCACGGCGTCCTCCATGAACGCCGACAACGATACCGACACCAGCGGATACTCCCGCAGCGCCGCGAGCGGCACGGGCGCACGGGCGAGCAGCGGATGCCCCTGCCGCACGAACCAGCCGCCGTCGTGACCGGTCAGCCGATGCATGGTGACATCGGGCGCAATAGCCGTTTCCCGGCGATCCACCACGACGAAGTCCGCGCGTTCGGCGCGTAGCCGCTCCATCAACTTCCCCGCTTCGGCGATCTCCAGCGATATCTTGATGCCCGGGTGATTCCGCGCAAACTCGACGAGCATGTCTGGAAACAGAATATCGGCGCGCATGCCGCCGATATTCTGTCCATGCAGCGGCGGGATGATCTGCTTCTGATCGCTCGAGCGCAGCGCTTCGGGACCGATATCCTCCGCCAGCAGCAACTTCAGCCAGTCGAGCAGCTCGGACGTCGAGGGCTTCTTCTTGAGTCCTG
>NZ_JBSIPA010000616.1:0-3076 GCF_053574605.1 Caballeronia sp. M23-90
TTGTCGCAGCCGTCGATTCCCAATGTCTCGCAGTATCGGGATTCGCTGCTTTCTCCGGTGCACAACCGCTTCGCTTTCTGCCGGCGCGCCCCACGCTTTCTTGCGCGGCTCTGCGGAGCGGTTGTGCACCGGAGAAAGCAGCGAATCCCGATTCTGCGAGACATTGGGAATCGACGGCTGCGACAGGTCGAGCGTCGCGAGCAGCGGCCAGCGCGTGCGCGCGTGACTTGCCTCGTTTTCCCGGCCGATCTCCTGATAGTCGCTGGCATCGCCGCCAAATTGATCGAAGAGCTTTTCAATATCGCGCGAAGGGTTCATGTGCTGCATCCTCGTACTCTCGGTTTTACTTTGGGCGTAACCCTTGCGATCACTGGCCAGTGACCTGTGCGCTCATGGCGCTTTATCTGGGTTGATGCCTGATCGACTGTTTATTCGTGGTCGTGCTGTCTTGCTTCAATACCGCGCTGAATGACTTGACGCCTTAGCTTGTATATCGGCCGAGCCGAAACTCGACTGCAGCGGTTTCGTCGAATTCTCCTGCCTGCACCACGGCGAGCCCGTCAGCGCCGAGCGCACTCAGCCATTCCTGATAGGCGCCTTCGAGAAACGCCGGCGTCCACGGCAATGCGTTCGCGCCGAATGCGAGCAGTGGCGGGCAGCAATGCACGATGCGCAGATACTCCGGCTCGTCCGTCACTTCCACAAAACCCCAGTCGACGTCATTCCAGACCGCATTCAAGGCAGCGCCCAGTTCGGGCGTATTGCTGCACGCGGGAAGCGGATGCGCGGCTGCGAAGCGGCGACCGACGCGTTGCATCAACTGACGGAGTTCATCGCGGCCGATCTGCGTGTCGAACTCTTCGGCAAGCGCGACGAGAACGCCACGCCATTGCGAAGAAATTTGCCGGTCCAGCAGATAGTCCAGAGTCATAGCCATGGTGTCGGAAGAAAGCAGCCAGGTGGTCAGTAGAAATGTGATGTTCTCGAGAGCCGCGGCGAATCAGTATTAATTACACGTTACCGCGGGGTATTGAGCAATGAATCCAGTACGCCTTACCCGTTAAGCGGGGAGTCTACTTCAAGGTGATTTGTTTTTGCCACTTAACGCACCTTAGCAAAAACTTTTGTGGTTTAAGCCGCAAATAGAAGGCAAAAAGACCGTTTTGTTCAGCTTATGTAGGAAGCGTCAGATGGCGCAAACGTTAAAGCGCCAGTTTCTTTCGTCAGTTTAATCGCGCTTCAATGCGCAATTGATGTATTACGTTTGAACGGACGATTCGGATGTCAGCGTTTACCAGCGGGGATGATTCATCAGTCAGAAAATACCTGCCACTTCGGTCCGGCCCCATTGCGCTTGTTCTGACCTTGATTTTCTGGACAGCCGCGGTGCCGTCACATCGCGATCAATGCGGCAATCACCACGTAGCGCGCTGTCTTGGCAATCGTCACGATCACGAGAAACGACCACAACGGCTCGCGCAGAACGCCGGCGATCATCGTCAGCGGATCGCCTATCACCGGCGTCCAGCTAAGCAGCAAGGTCCATCGGCCGAAGCGCTTGTACCAGTTCTCGGCGCGATCGAGTGCGCGTCCCTTGATCGGGAACCAGCGTTTGTCGCGCAGCTTTTCAATGGAGCGTCCAAGCGCCCAATTGATCGTCGATCCCGCCACGTTTCCCACGCTCGCGACCGCGACGAGCATCCAGACGGGTTGCTTATGGGCAATCAATAATCCGGCGAGCAGTGCTTCGGACTGAAGGGGAAAGAGCGTCGCCGCAATCAGGGCGACCGCGAAGAGGCCGGCGTAGACGGATAAATCGACCATAAATAATTAAAGAGCGGCGCGCGCGGCGGTTGAAAGGCCGACAGCTTAACGGGTTCCGCATCACTTCCAAGTGTTCTCCAAGTAAATGAACCGATTGAAAGCTCGCAGCACCCTTGTTACCTTGAGGCTGTGCTGCTGATCCGGGCACACATCATTCAGGAGACGTTATGCCTTACATGCTGCTCATTGCCGAACCCGTTGGTCAGCGCGCTGAACGCACGGAAGCCGAAGGGCGGTTGCTTTACGACCGCATGGTCGAATTCGGCGCGGGGCTGAAAGAGCGTGGACTGCTGGTTGCGAGTGAATCGCTGGCATCGGACGGATTGCGGGTCAAGAAGCGCGACGGCAAGGCGAGCCTGACCGACGGGCCTTTCGCCGAAGCCAAGGAAATGATCGGCGGCTTTTTCATGCTCACGTGTGAGACGCAGGAAGAGGCGATCGAGATTGCATCGGCGTGTCCGGCCGCGGAGTGGTGCGAGGTCGAAGTTCGCAAGATCGCGCCGTGCTGGGTGTGAGCGTTTGCTCAGGATCGTCGAAAGTCATTAAAACGATGTCGATTCGGTGAATCGTGAATCGTCGTGGAGATGAGAGCGCAGCGCGCGTTCTTGCTTCCAACCTCGAGGAGACGGCGATGCGATTCATCATCATGGTCAAGGCCAACGAAAATACCGAAGCAGGCGTTCTTCCGGACGAAGCGCTGTTAAGCGCAATGGGCGCGTATCACGAGGAACTCTCGAAAGCCGGCGTGTTGCTCGATGCAAGCGGTTTCCATCCGAGCGCCACGGGCTGGCGAGTGCGTTACGAGAACGGCCGGCGCACGGTCACGGATGGACCTTTTGCCGAGACGAAAGAGTTGATTGCCGGATACACGCTGATCCAGGTCCGTTCGCGCGAGGAAGCCGTGGAATGGGTGCGCCGTTTTCCAGCGCCGATGGGCGAGCACGAAAGCGGCGAGATAGAAGTGCGGCGACTGTACGAACTCGATGAACTCGGCTCGGGCGAAGCCTTCGACCTCTTTCGTGAGCTCCTGCCCGCGCGGCGTTAGATGCCGATGCTCGACTGAGAATGACGAGGACTTTGAATGCACAAGCGATTCCACGAGCCCATGCAGATGGTCGCCAGAGCAACAGCGGCGGCCGCATCGTGAGCGAAACGCCGGGCGAGCAGGATCAGGCCACGCATCGCGCGATAGAAGCCGTATGGCGGCTGGAATCGGCGAAGGTCATCGCGGTGGTCACGCGGCTGGTGCGTA
>NZ_JBSIPA010000617.1:0-3075 GCF_053574605.1 Caballeronia sp. M23-90
TGGCGGCAATGCCGACGTGGTCCGCGCGTTCGTGCGCGAGACGCCGCAGTATCGCGCGGCGAAAGATGCCGGACAAACCGATGCCGACATCCTCAAGCATCTCAACGCTGACCGCCCCTTCATGCAGGCGCTGTGCGACAACAAAACGCGTGTGCAGGCGGCGTTTCTCGCCATTGATCCACGTAACGGGCAAGTGAAGGCGTGGGTCGGCAGTCGCGACTTCAGCACGGATCCGTTCGATCACGTCCAGCAGGCGCGCCGCCAGCCGGGTTCCACGTTCAAGCCTTTCGTGTACGGCGCGGCCTTTGCGCAGGGCTCGAAACCGGACGATACCCTTGTCGACCAAGCCGTCGAGATCCCGCTTGCCGGCGGAGAAATCTGGCGTCCGAACGACGAAACGCCGCCAAGCGGACGGCCCGTGACGTTGCGCGACGGGCTTGCTTACTCACGCAACCGCATTACCGCACAACTCGTGCAAAACGTCGGCCCGTACAAGGTCGCGAGACTCGCACGTGCGATGGGCGTGCGCGACAGCCCGCTCGACGCGGTGCCGTCGCTTGCGCTCGGCACGAGCCCCGTCACGCTCAAGGAGATGGTCGCGTCTTACGGCACGATCGCCAATGGCGGCGCGCGTATCGAACCGATGCTTGTGACGCGTATCGAAAACCGCAAGGGCGAGGTGCTTGCGCAATTTGCGCCGAACAAACCCGAGCAGGCGCTCTCGCCAGCCGCAGATCATGAACTGCTCGACGTGATGCGGGACGTGGTGAATCGCGGGACGGGCACGGCCATCCGGAACCGCTTCGGCATCCGCGCCGATGTTGCAGGCAAGACCGGCACGACGCAGGACAACGCCGATGGCTGGTTCATCCTGATGCATCCGCAACTCGTTGCGGGTGCGTGGGTCGGTTTCAACGACAGCCGCGTGACGCTGCGCAGCGACTACTGGGGGCAGGGCGCGCATAGTGCGTTGCCTATCGTCGGTGACTTCTTCCAGCGCTCGTTGAGAAACCGGATGATCGATCCGCGCGAGCGTTTCGTGATGGAACCGCAAACCGGCTTCTTCGAGTCAATGCGAAACCGCTTGCACGACTGGTATCAACGCGTGTTCGCGCCGAAGCCCGAGCCGAAGGCCGCGCCTGTGAAGCGTAATCCGCCGCGCCGGACTGCGCCTCCGGTCGTGGCCAAGGCTCCGGCATCTTCATCAGCGCCGCAGCCACCCATCCTGCAGCCGCCGCACTCCGAGCCCAGCGACATACGCGACGAAGGTTTT
Source organism: Caballeronia sp. M23-90 (assembly GCF_053574605.1). Lineage (NCBI taxonomy): Bacteria > Pseudomonadati > Pseudomonadota > Betaproteobacteria > Burkholderiales > Burkholderiaceae > Caballeronia > Caballeronia sp. M23-90. Next base: position 1,274 of record NZ_JBSIPA010000617.1, read on the forward strand.
GCCGGGCTGGTTCCGGACCTGGCGCCGACCATCGACCCGGCGAGCGCATCGGCGGCGCCTTAGCAAGGGGCTCCCGTAACCCGTCATCGCAACTGTGGGAAAATCCCGCATCACTTTCGACAGACGGATTACGACGATGAAAATAGCAGTGATGGGTGCAGGCGCAGTCGGCTGTTATTACGGCGGCATGCTGGCGCGAGCGGGACATGAGGTGACGCTGATCGGCCGCCCGAATCACGTCGAGGCGATCACGCGTGACGGCTTGCGCATGCAGACCCTGACCTTCGACGAACACGTGCGCGTGACCGCGAGCACGCACGCGAGTGCGGTCGAAGGTGCATCGCTCGTGCTGTTCTGCGTGAAATCCACCGATACCGAAAGCGCCGCCGCCGAAATCAAACCGCATCTCGCCAAGGATGCATTGGTGCTCGTCCTGCAAAACGGTGTCGATAACGCCGACCGCGTGCGCACGGTCGTAGCGCAGGAAGTGGCCGCGGCCGTCGTGTATGTGGCGGCCGGCATGGAAGGTCCCGGTCACGTGCGGCATCACGGGCGCGGCGACCTGGTGATCGAGCCATCGAATAAAAGTGAAGCCGTCGCCCGCGAGCTGATCGATGCGCAGATCCCCACCGAAATCTCCCCCAACGTTCGCGGCGCGCTCTGGGCCAAGCTGATCCTGAACTGCGCGTACAACGCGCTCTCCGCGATCGCGCAGCTGCCCTATGGACCCCTCGCCGGGAACGCAAGCATCCAGGCGTGCATGCGCGATATCGTCGGGGAATGCCTCGCAGTCGCGAAGGCGGAAAACATCACCATTCCCGGCGATGTCGATGCGTCCGTGCGCATGATCGCAGAGAAGATGCCGACGCAATATTCATCGACGGCGCAAGACGTCGCGCGTTCGAAGCCCAGCGAGATCGATCATCTGAACGGGTTGATCGTGCGGCTGGGGGAAACGCATGGCATCGCCACGCCGGCCAATCGCGTTCTGCACGCGCTCGTGAAGGTCATCGAGACGAAGTACGGCAGCCGCGCCTGATCCACGTCGAAACACGTCCGAACCGGCATCATTGGACGTTCCACATGGACATAAGCTCGATATGCAGGAATTTTTGGCCAATCTTTGAAGGCAGGTGTAATTCGCTATAAAGTCCGGGCCTTTTCAGACGTTAAACGAACGCATACCTGACTTTCTCGCGTCGGGATTTACGTCGTCGATCCGGAGCATGTCAATGTTAGTGGGGAGTTTCGACAGCCTGCTGGTGCTGTTCTCTTTTATTGTCGCCGTATTGGCGTCGTACACGGCGCTTGACCTCGTCGGCCGGATCTCGAGCGCCGGGCGCGTGTCCGCCCGCTGGTGGCTGTGCGGCGGCGCGCTTGCAATGGGTCTCGGCGTCTGGTCGATGCACTTCGTCGGCATGCTCGCCTTTCATCTGCCGATCAAGCTCGGGTTCGATTTCGGCCTGACCGTGGTATCACTTCTGATCGCGGTTGCGTCATCGTTGCTCGCGTTGTGGATCGCCAGCCGGGACAATCTTCCGGGCAAGCACCTCGTCCTCGGCGCGTTGCTGCTGGGCGGTGGCATTGCCGCGATGCACTACACGGGCATGGCCGCGTTGCAGATGGAACCGGGCATTGTCTATATCCCGGCGCTGGTCGCCGCTTCCGTTGCGATCGAATGCTCGTCTACACCGAGCTGACGGGCCGATTCCTCTGTTCCGCCATGCTCGACATATTCATAAGGATGCTCGCCGAACTCGACTTTGTGCCGGCGCAAAAACTGCGTCGCCGGCGTTTCCGAA
>NZ_JBSIPA010000618.1:0-3070 GCF_053574605.1 Caballeronia sp. M23-90
GCCGCGCGAAACGCATCGCTTTTGGTCCAGCCTTCGAAAGCGTCGTAGTTCGACCAGATCGTATGGCTGGAATAGAGTACGTGATCTTCCTTTTGAGGACCTTTCAAAAGGTGGAATTCCACAAAACCCGGCACCTCCTTGAGATGCGTGTCCCGGCTAGTCCAGAGATCCTCGAACGCGGTCTCGGACCCGAGGGCCACTTTGAAACGGTTCATGGCGATATACATATGGTCAGCTCCTTTGGTCGGTAAAGTGTGACGGCGCACCAGTTTATCGCCATCGCGCGGGGCTTGTTTCAGGGCAGGATGAAACGCCCGAATGCGGCTCTGAATGCGGCTCTCCGGTAGCCTGTACACCGGGATGGCGCCTGCTGGTCCGCAAGCGGGCTCGTGCTGCTGGTGGTATCGTGCCGCATCCGGACGTCCTTGGCCATTCGTACGTTTGTTCATTTATTTGCGGGCCTTTCATTTGCGCAGTGCCATGGCGCAGCCGCAATCTGCGTTCGCCAAATTCCCGCAGTCCGCTGTCAGTACGCGTCGAACACAAGTATTCCGTCATTCAATCTGTGGAGTATGCATGTCCCCGAATTCCCCGTCGGCCGCCACGGGTCCAGCCCAGGTCAAGATGACCAGCGGCCTGATCGCGTTGTTCGCTTTCTGCTGCGGCGCCATTGTCGCCAACCTGTACTATGCGCAGCCGATCATCGAAATGATCGGGCCGGATGTTCACTTGTCGAGCGGCGCGGCGAGCCTGATCGTCTCGCTCACGCAGATTGGTTATGCGCTCGGGTTATTTTTCCTCGTGCCGCTCGGCGATCTGCTGGAAAACCGCAAACTGATGATCGCGACGGCGCTGGTTTCCATCGCCAGCCTCGCGGCGGCCGCGCTCGTTCATCAGCCACACGCGTTCCTTGCCATCTCGCTGCTCGTCGGCTTCAGCTCGGTCGCGGTGCAGATCCTGATCCCGCTCGCCGCGCACCTTGCGCCCGATGAAACACGCGGACGGGTCGTCGGCACGATCATGGGCGGCCTGCTGCTGGGTATCATGCTGTCGCGGCCCATATCGAGTTTCGTGGCGGGTCACTTCGGGTGGCGCGTGGTGTTCGGTTCTGCCGCCGTGCTCATGGCAATCGTGACAGCGTTTCTTGCGTTCACCATTCCGTCGCGCCAGCCCGATCACAAGGCCACCTATGTGCAACTGATCCGCTCGCTCGGCTTGCTCGTCGCGACCATGCCGGTCCTCCGGCATCGTGCGTTGTATCAAGGGCTGATGTTCGCCACGTTCAGCTTGTTCTGGACCGCCGTGCCCGTCGAGCTGATCCGCCATCACGGGCTGACGCAGAACGGCGTCGCGCTGTTTGCACTGGTCGGTGCAATGGGCGCGACGTCGGCGCCACTCGCAGGACGGCTCGCCGATGCCGGTCATTCCCGGCTCGGCACCCTGATTGCCTTGATCCTCGCCGCGTTGTCGTTCATGCCGTTGCTCATCCATCCCGCGTGGGGCGTGGCCGGCCTCGTGGTGACGGGAGTCGTGCTCGACTTTGCCGTGCAGATGAACATGGTGATCGGCCAGCGCGAGATTTATGGACTTCATGCCGCAAGCCGTAATCGTTTGAATGCGCTTTATATGACGAGCATTTTCATAGGCGGTGCATGCGGATCGGCGGTTGCGAGCACGTTGTTCGAGCGCGGCGGCTGGACCTTGATTGCGAGCGTCGCCAGCGTGTTTCCGCTTCTCGCCTTGCTGCATTATCTGTTCGTCGGACGCTCGGCTACGCGGCTTGCCTGAGCCGCTTCAAAGCGGCACGACTTCGTTGAACTTCGCGTAGTCGATATGCGTTTCGCCGTTCTGCACCGAGAGCAAATCGACGTATCGATGGCCATATAAAATTGACTCAGGCGGCCAACTGCGGCGCGCCTGCATGGGCTGCATGGTGGTTTCGTCGAGACCTTCCACCATCAGCATCAATTCGGCGTTGCTTGCTTCGAGCGACTCGAGCGTCTCTCCGTGGAGCGGACTGTTTTCATCGATCACATGCATCAGGCTCCAGCTCAGCAGAAAAGCCGGATGCTGGTCGCGGATGAGCGGCAGGTCGTGCACCTTGCGCGAGAAAAAGCCTTCAGGGGTAGTCTCCGAACGTATCACGCGCATCCGCGCCTTAGCCTCGACAATGACGTTCTGCCGCGCATTCGCGGCGCGAACCATCAGCGTCAGACGGCCATCGATAGGACGAACCACAGCATTGTTCGCGAACAGAATGCGCGCGCGGGGCCGCGAGAACCGCGCGAAGATCATGCCGGTCGTCAGCGCGATGCCCGACATGCCCACGAAGATCTCGCCCGTCGCAATCGCATGACCGTACAGCGTCGCGGGATGCATGTCGCCATAGCCCACCGTTGCAAGCGTCTCGACGCTGAAGAAGAACGCGCCGAGCAAACCGGCGGGCGCCTGATTCGCGATCGCGTGCTGCCCCATCTGGAATAACAGCGCGAAACCCAGGTTGAGCACAAGGAACAGCAACGCGACGACACCGAAGAAGACCGGCCACTTGGCGGTGAGCGCGATGTGATAGATGTCATGCCAGAAGTAAGTCCTGAGTCCGTGCGTTGTCACGTGGTGCCGGTCATCGAGAACGATCCGCCTATGCGGCGGCGCCGCATGATGCTCTGCCGGCTGCTCGCTATGCGGTGATTTTGATGTCTCGTGTGGCATGGTCGGTCGTTCTCATTAGGGGACGGCCGGCCAACACATGGCTGCCGGCGAAAGGCGTCATATTAATCGCGAAATAGTACGGAGGACAGATCAATCCATCTAATGATTGATGTCACGCCTTGAGCGAATGGGGGCGTCGATCAGCGCGAGATCATCGCCAATACAGAAATCCGGCGATTGCGAATAGCCGAACCGCGCGGCGACCAGACCCTCCTGCATAATGCTCCGATCCAGTCCCAAACGAACTTTGGAGAAATCGATGCTACTGCCTGAACAGAACGTACTCGTGACCGGTGGCGCACGCGGGCTCGGCTATTCGCAATCGCCGGATTTCTGTATTGGCGATGATCTCGCGCTA
>NZ_JBSIPA010000619.1:0-3067 GCF_053574605.1 Caballeronia sp. M23-90
AGTTCGATATCCGGATGCAGCGCCTGGAAGACGAGCGCCATGGCGTCATCGACGCCCGGGTCTGTGTCGTAGATGACCTTGTGCTGTGTCATAGGTAGAACGCGTCCGGAAGCTGTTCGCGGGCGGTACGCCGGGACAGAATCGCAAGCGCAGGTAAAGCGCGTTGGACGTGGTGGTACTGATGGTCGCGTTCCCATACACGCTCGTGATCCCGAGCAGTTCGATATCCGGATGCAGCGCCTGGAAGACGAGCGCCATGGCGTCATCGACGCCCGGGTCTGTGTCGTAGATGACCTTGTGCTGTGTCATAGGTAGAACGCGTCCGGAAGCTGTTCGCGGGCGGTGGTGTCGCGTGTCGCCCCATGCAGGTTGCCAAGGCGGATGGCGAGCTCCGGGCCGCCCAGTTCGATGATCACCTGACGGCACGCGCCGCAGGGCGCGATGGGGCCATCGGTGTCGCCGATCACGGCCAGCGCCGCGAATTCATCGCGTTTGCAGCCCGCGGCAATCGCGCTGAAAAACGCCGTGCGTTCCGCGCAGTTGCACAATCCGTACGATGCGTTTTCTACATTGCAGCCATCGAAAATGCGGCCGTCTTTTGTGAGCAGCGCAGCGCCGACCTTGAACTTCGAATAGGGTGCATAGGCCCGTTCGCGTGCGGTTTTCGCCCGGTCGAGCAATTTGTCCATGGTCATGATCTTTTCCTTAATTGAGCGTCAGGAACATGCCTGCAATCGTCGCGCTCATCAGGTTCGAGAGCGTGGCGGCGAGCACGACTCGCAGGCCGTAGCGCGCCACTTCAGCGCGCCGTTCCGGAGCCACCGCGCTGAAGCCGCCGGTCAGGACGGCAATGGACGCGAAGTTCGCGAAGCCGCACAGCGCGAATGACAAGATCGCTATGGTACGCGGATCGAGCACCTGGAGACCCGCCGCGGCGACGCTTGCGGAGTCCTTCAAATAGGGAGACAGCGACGCATATGCCACGAACTCGTTCAGGATGATCTTCTGGCCGAGGAAATTGCCGGCGAGCGCGGCCTGGTCCCACGGTACGCCGATCAGGTATGCGAGCGGCGCGAAGATGGCGCCGAGCACGGACTGCATCGACAGGTGCGGCGCGCCGAACCATCCGCCGATTCCACCCACGATCCCGTTCAACAAAGCAATCAGGCCGACGAACGCAATCAGCATCGCGCCGACCATCACCGCGATCTTGAGGCCGACGGTTGCACCGGAACTCGCTGCTTCGATTACATTCGCGGGACGTTTTTCATCGAAGCTGAGATGTTCCAAGGTGACGCGGCTCGCTTCCGTCGACGGATGCAGAATCTTCGCAAACAGCAATCCGCCGGGAACCGCCATGAACGAAGCCGCGAGCAGATACTCGACTTTCACGCCGAGTCCGGCGTAGCCCGCGAGCACCGAGCCGGCCACCGCCGCCATGCCGCTTGACATCACCGCGAACAATTCCGCGCCCGTCATGTCGCGCACGAACGGCTTCACGACCGCGGGCATTTCGCTTTGCCCGAGGAAGATGGTGGTGACGGCAGAAAACGATTCGAGCTTCGAGACCCCGAGCAGCTTCTGGAAGATCGTGCCGAGAATGATCACGATCCAGCGCATGACGCCGAGGTGATAGAGCACTGCGATCAGCGCGGTCACGAAGATGATGGCGGGCAAGACCCGCACGGCGAAGACAAAACCGCCATCGCCGAAGATCTCGAACATCTTCGATTGCACCAGTCCGCCGAACAGGAATTCGATCCCAGCGTTGCCATACCCAAGCACGTGATTCACGCCTGCGGCGGCAGCCGCCAGGATGCTTTTACCGAAGGGCACGAACAGGATGAACGCACCGATTCCAATCTGCGCGAGCAGTGCGGGTATGACGGTGCGCAAGCGGATGCCACGGCGGTTATTGGAGAAGATGAAAGCGATGAACAGCAGGACGGCAATGCCGAGCAGATTACGGGCGATCAGGGCCATGTCTCTCTACGTCTGTTGTAAGAATGGCCGAGATGCTACGCCATATGGCGTATGAATAAAACCCGGCTTACGCGAAGAGTTCGATGACCGGCCAGTTGCGCTCGGCCGCGATCGCACGCAGCCGGAAATCGGGATTGGTCGCAACAGGATGCGTGACGCGTTCCATGAGCGGGACGTCGTTGACCGAATCGCTGTAGAAGTAGCTTTCCTTGAAGTCGCTCAGCTTCAATCCCTGCGATGCAAGCCATAGCTCGGTCCTGACGATCTTGCCTTCGCGAAACGTCACGACGCCCACGGAGCGGCCGGTGTAGCGCCCGAGCGGATCGTCGCCTTCAGTGTCCAGATCGATCGCCAGCAGGTGTTCCACGCCCAGCGCCTTTGCGATGGGCGCGGTGACAAATGCGTTTGTCGCCGTCACGATGCAGCACAGGTCGCCCGCGTCGAGATGACGGCGCAGCAGCGCGAGCGCTTCAGGGCGAATGGCCGGTTCTATGACTGACTTCATGAAGGCGTCGTGCCACGCATCCAGGTCCGCACGCGAATGACGGGCGAGCGGCGCGAGAGTCAGTTTCAGATACCCGTCCATGTCGAGCTTTCCGGCTGCGTACTGCTGATAGTACGCATCGATCTCCCTGACGTGGTCGGCACTTCCTTCGAAGCCGAGCGTGGCATAAAAGCGCGCCCACGACTGGTCGCTGTCGAGCGGCAGCAACGTATGGTCCAGATCGAACAGCGCGAGAGTTCGGCTCATGCCTCGGTTCATGCTTGCGGCCCTTGGATTGCAGGTAAAAAACGCGACAGAACGCAAGGGCATACGATGGCCCGCGCAGGGTCGATGAGTGCGGTCGATCCTATCGGGAAATACCCAAAACTACAACAATGCAAAATTGTACAACTCGTTTGCGTGGCATCATGTGTCAATGGCGTTACAGTGGGAACGATTAACGGAAGTGGCCACATGTTGACTCTCTTGAATATCCTGTCGGGCGTGGCGGTCCTGGTGTGGGGCACACATATTGTCCGCACCGGCATCCTGCGGGTACTCGGCGCCGAGCTGCGGCGCGTGCTCGCGCGCAGCACGAAC
>NZ_JBSIPA010000061.1:0-22093 GCF_053574605.1 Caballeronia sp. M23-90
AGATGGGCAACGTTTTGATGCGGCGCGCGGGACGCAACCTGGACGCCGCATGAAGACGTTGCCCATCTGGTCGACGGTCACCGTGCAGCCAGCTTCCTTCGCCCAGCTCACGATCAGGTCGCGCCCTTCCTTGTCGAGATCCGTGAGGGCAAGGCGGCACACGCCGCCCTTCGGCGTTGCGCCGATCTTTGCCATCGTCATGAGACTTTCCCAGAGACGTTTGCCGTTGACCCGGATCGACGTGTCCAGTGCTGAATCGGTTACCGCGTTCATGTCGCGTTCTCCTTGGTGTATCGCTTGAATGTGGGGTTACTACCCATACGAAACTGGTGCATCGACACCGGCTTTGGGGCGCACTTGCACGTCTCTTGTGCAGCTTGCGCGTCTCCCGCAGCAACGTCCAATATCCTGTTCGATGCCGCTTCGCAAATCCTGTCCAACTGGACAGGTTGTAGCCGATTAATATTGGCAAATCAACGTCTTTCGGGGTTTCCGATAGTTCGAAAGACAGAGCGAGAAGCGTGCCATTGCGATGCAGCAGAGTCGCTTGACAGCGTTGAGATGCGTTGAGCAGCGCGGGCATCAAACCGAATAGAATGAGGCGCGCAGCGCCATTCGAGGATAACGATGAGAGACGACGAAGCGACAGCCGAGGCAGTGAAAGACGACGCCGCGCCCACTCCATTGCGGCGGCGCAAGGCACACATACGCGAGACCAACGAAGCGCATCTTCTGGCATGCGCCGAAGCGGTTTTCGCGGAACGCGGCCTCGAAGGCGCGAGCACGGCGATGATCGCGGAACGCGCAGGCTTGCCCAAAGCCAACCTGCATTACTACTTTCCGACAAAGCTCGCGTTGTATCGCAGAGTGCTGGAGGATTTGTTCGATGACTGGCATCGTGCGGCCGATACGTTCGAAACCAGTGACGATCCGGTCGAAGCCATCAGCGGTTACGTGCGGACCAAAATGGAGTTGTCGCGGCGCCGGCCGCTCGGCTCGAAAGTCTGGGCAAGCGAGATCATTCACGGCGCAGTGCACATGCAGGACATCCTGACAGAGCGGGTCAAGCCGTGGCTCGATACACGCGTCGTGGTAATCGACAGATGGGTCGCGCATGGGTTGCTCGAGCCCACAGATGCGCAGACCTTGCTCTTCATGATCTGGGCGACGACCCAGCATTACGCGGATTTCGATGCGCAGATTCGCGCGCTGAAAGGCAAGCGGGCGTTATCGCAGAAAGCCTTCGATACCTCCACCGAAGAAGTCGTCAAGCTCGTGATTCGTGCATGCGGCGCGAAGTCGCCGAGCTGACCGAGCGGTCGAAACGCAAAAAACTCGCCGGCCGCGTTGCTGCGGAGGGCGAGTTTTTTGGGTGGCGCGTGGTGCCGTTACCGGCGTCGCACTACGTTACTGCCAAGACCTGACTACCGATTAGTGACCGAAGAACACCGATCCGGGAGTATTTTGCGCCGGCGCTACCGAGCTGCGAACGCCTGCTGCCGATGTGCCGCTCGTCGACGGGCCATACGATGTCGCTGCCTGGTTTTGTGCATCCACGCGCGCTTGTGCGGCTTGAATGTTGGCCGGGTAGTTGATCTGGTCGCTCGACGGGTTATAGCCGGCCTTTTCCAGTTGAACCAGTTGCGCCTTCACTTCGGCGCGCGTGACCGGGCCGTTGTCGTTGCTCTGGGCAAATGCGAAGGTCGGAGCTGCAAGTGCCGACACGATGACAACTGCGGGAATGAGTGACTTGAACATGGTGAAACCTCCAGTATTTTGTTTGTCGTCTCGAAGCGATTTCAGAAGTTAATAAGCGGTTTCTGAATTCGTTTTCGGATGTGAGAAGTCTATGCTTCCGACCCTGGAGGGAAAACCCTTATTTACGCGAAACATCATTGTTCATTTCGCAACAATCAAAGGTGGGACTAGCACGAGATGGGTATTTTTTACTGAATAAAGCTGTTTCAGGGTAAAAATAGGTGGGAGTCTGGGCAATCCAGCCCTCGAAAATGACAGTAATGTCATATTCGACAACAATGCCGCTATCGCGCCGACGTTGCCGCCAAAAAGCTAGAAGTGTCCGGTGAATTGATACCGGTCGCCGGGATGCCAGAGATTTGCCACCGACGCCACCGCATCCCGCGACCACGTCCGCCGATGCAACATGAGACAAGGCGCACCGTTTTTCATCGATAAAGCGAGCCCCGTCCCCTCATCCGGCAGCGCGGCTTCAATGCGGTACTCGACGCGCTGCAGGGGCGCTGCAACCATCAGGTACTGATTCGGCGTGATCCTGGTGAAATCCTGCCGCGCGTATTCCGGCGCCAGCGCGGGGTTGACCCAGCGCTCCTCCAGTTGAATGGGCAAATCATTTTCGAAATGCAGCACGCGCGAATGAAACACGGGACTGCCTTCGGTCAGCTTCATTTCAAGCGCAAGGCGTTCATCCAGTACGGATGCGCCGAGGTGCATGACCTCCGCCCGGTGCGCATGGCCGCGTCCGATGATTTCATCGGAGATGCTGCGGATTTCGACCAGCGTCGATGCGTATTTCGGTTGCGCCACAAACGTGCCGGCACCCTGGACGCGCGTCAGGATCTGCTCGGCGGTCAGCTCGCGCAGCGCGCGATTGACGGTCATTCGCGCGACCTTGAAGTCGCGTGCAAGCTCGTTTTCGGACGGTACCTGATCGCCCTCCTTCCATTCGCCCGCATGAATGCGCGTGAGAATGTGATCCTTGATTTCCTGGTACGCGGGCGTACTCATGCTGAAGTTACAGCGTCCATTTCGGCGGTTCCTGTCTATACAAGTATCGGCGCAGTCTAAACAAACAAAAGCCCTATAACAAGGCCGGGAATCACCTTAACTCGGGACTTCAAACGCGCTTCGAAAGGTTGTCTATACCGGATCGAGGCGCTTCTGCATGCGGAAGTTGGTCAGGCGTGCGCCGCGCACTTCCACGACTTGCGACCGGACGACCCCGAACCCGCGCGCTTCGAAGAACGGCCGGGCGGTGAGGCTCGCGTCGGTATCGATGATGGCGAGATGCTGGTTCCGCGCTTCGGATTCGATCTGATCGAGCAGCGCGTTCGCCGCACCCGCGCGCTGATGTTCCGGATGAACGAACAACATGTCGATATGTCCATCCCTCTGAAGATCGCCGAATCCGGCAACCGCGCCGTCGATAAGCGCAAGCCATGTTGGCCGATCGAGCCGGCGCCGAGCCCATACATCGCGGTCCGCTTGCGCCCAGGCGTCGATTTGAGCGGCGTCGTAATCACGCGATGCGACCTCGCGGATCGCGCGCAAAAAGACATTGATCACCGCATCGAGGTCGGACGGTTCATAACGCCGGATGACAATCGCCATGTGATTTCAGCGCGTAAGCGACACCGTCGCGATACCCAGGATGGTCATCACGACCGATGCCAGCACATGAATGGCGATCTCGCCCGCGGCCCAGCCGTAACGCCCCTGCTGCAAGTGCGCGACGACTTCGACCGAAAAGGTGGAGAAGGTGGAGAGGCCGCCCATCAGGCCGGTGATGACGAAGAGCCGCCATTCGATCGACACACCCGGAAAGCGCGCGAACCACGCAACTGCCACGCCGATCACATACCCGGCAATGACATTCGCCGCGAGCGTCCCGAGCGGAAGATTGGGATAGACGGTGTTCAGGCGCAGGCCGAGGAGCCATCGAAACAGGGAACCGAGCGCGCCGCCAATGCCTACGGCCAGAATCGACAAGTACATGAGGAGATAAGTTTAGAAGGGAATGAGCGCCAGCCGGTCGATGAGTTGCTTGCGGCCCGCTTCCACGATGGTTTCCCCCGACGCCGACAGACGTGCGGTCCACGTATCATCCCGGCGTTGCTCCCAGGTGCCGCATTCGTGGCCGTCGATCAGCAACGAGCCGCGGGCGACCAGTTGCGGGTCGGACGGATCGAGGACGGTGTCGTCGTTGTGTTCAAGCTTGACGGTTCGCATGAGCCCGGCGCGCGGAGTTGCACAAGGGCGTAATAATAGATGAAGCAGAATAGATGAAGCAGATAATCGCGCGCACCTTAATGCACAATACGGGTCGCCAACCTTCACCTTTGTTTGCCGCATGAATTTCGACACCATCCTCGACACCCTGCAAGAGCACTATCCCACGCATCACTGGGCGCAGTTCGCGCTCGGGATGTTGTCGCTCGTGCTCGCCGCATTGTTTGCTCAGTGGGTGGTCGCGCGGATCGTGCTGTATTTTGCGCATCGACTGCTGGTACTCACCGAACACGATGCCTGGGACAAGGCGCTCGCCCGGCATCGGGCGTATCACCAGCTCTGGTACGCGGTGCCGTTTGCCGCGGTCGCGATCGGGATCGGCGAGGTGCCGTACATCGGGCATATTGCAGAGCTGATCGAGCGGCTCGCGCACGCGGGCGCATGGATCTGCGTGTTCTTCGCGATGGGCGGCGCCCTCAGCGCATGGCAGGACGTCTATGCCGCGAGCATGCAGGCGCAGACGCGCTCGATCAAGGGCTACATACAGATCGGCAAGCTCGCGCTCGCGCTGATCTGCGGCGTGCTGGTGTTGTCGATTGTGATCGACCGCTCGCCGCTCTGGATGCTGTCAGGTCTCGGCGCGCTATCCGCCGTCCTGCTGCTGGTGTTCAAGGACACGCTGCTGTCGCTGGTGGCGAGCACGCAGCTCACGTCGAATGACATGCTGCGCATTGGCGACTGGATCGAGATGCCGCAATCGAATGCCGATGGCTTCGTGAAGGACATTGCGCTGCATACCGTCAAGGTGCAGAACTGGGACAACACGGTGACCACCGTTCCCACATACAAGCTCTTTTCGGAGAGTTACAGGAATTACCGGCAGATGTTCGAATCGGGCGGTCGGCGCATCAAGCGGACGCTGCGAATCGATGCCACATGCGTGCGTTTTCTCACCGACGAAGAAACCGCCCACCTCAAGCAGTTCCGCTTGCTGCACGATTATCTGGAAGAAAAGCAGATCGAGGTCGAGCTCGCCAACAAGAACCTCGGTGAACTTGCGAGTGAACCGGCAAACCGCCGGCGGCTGACGAATATCGGCACGTTTCGCGCGTATGGGCTGGCGTATCTGCAGCGGCATCCGGAGATCCGGCAAGACATGTCGATGATGGTGCGCATGATGGAACCGCAATCGGAGGGCATTCCCGTCGAGGTGTATTGTTTCACTGCCGTCACCGCGTGGACGCAATACGAACGCATCCAGGGCGATGTGTTCGATCACTTGCTCGCCATTCTTCCGGAGATGGGCTTGCGCCTGTATCAGGCGCCTTCGGGCGCCGACATGAGCGGACTGGTGGGCGCGCGCATCGGCGCTCAGGCGAGCAACGTGATCGCCGGTCATGGCGCAGGTCCGAGCCTGATGGGCAACACAGACAACGGGCGTCTGCGCGGCGAACTGCCGACGGTGTAGAACAAAAGCGGTTGGAGAAGCAGGCAAGAATCCGCGATTATTATGTATTCACGCGAATCGTCCTGATCCTTAAAGTGTGAACCTTGCCGGCATTCCTTTTTGACGTTTGAAGCATTGAAGGAATCATGCCGGTCAACGCATTCATCGCTTCTACAGGAAAACTCCCGTGACCGATCGCGTTCATGCCATGCGTGTTTTCATCCGTGTCGTCGATACCAACAGTTTCTCCCGTGCCGCCGAATCCCTCGGCATGCCGCGCGCAACTGTCTCCACGACCATTCAACAACTCGAGGCGCTGCTCGGCGTGCAATTGCTTGCACGCACCACGCGGCGTCTCAATCTCACCGCCGAGGGCGCCGCATGCTACGAGCGCTGCGTGCGCATTCTCGCGGATATCGATGACCTGGAATCGGGCTTTCACGGCCGTGAGGACAGGCTACGCGGCCGCTTGCGCATCGAGATGCCGGACACTGTTGCAACATCCATGGTCGTGCCCGCACTGCCGGATTTTCATGCGCGCTATCCGCATATCGAGTTATCGATTGGTGTCAGCAACCGCGCCGTCGATCTGGTCGGCGAAGGCGTGGATTGCAGCGTGCAGTTGGGGGAATTGCCGGACTCCGGCTTGATCGCACGGCGGCTCGGCAGCTTCGAGCATGTGACGTGCGCAACGCCCGCGTACCTTGAAGCGCACGGCACGCCGAAGACGCTCGATGACCTCGCGCACCATGTGGCGGTGAACTGTGTATCGATCCGAACAGGACGCCCGTGCGATTTCGATTTCGAGGTCGATGGCGAAGCGGTCGCCGTGAAAATGGCCGGATTCGTGCAAGTCACCGACGAAGCCGCTTATCTCGCATGCGGCTTGCAGGGACTCGGGCTGATCCAGCCGCCGCGCATTGCCGCATTGCCTTATTTGCGTTCGGGCGAATTGCGCGAAGTGCTGCCGCAGTGGAAGTCGATGCCCATGAATGTATCGGTGGCCTTCGTCAAGACGCGGCAAGCGGCGCCGCGTGTGAGCGCGTTCGTGGACTGGCTCGCGGAACTGTTCGAGCGCACGCAGGAAATGGACGACACGCTCACGCGGCTGTTTCACACGACACGGCGTCCGGTGGCTGCTCCCGCAAAGCCAGTTCCACCGGCACGTGTGGCCGTTGCCACGCCCGATTCACGCGACGAAGACACGCACGAGGACGAGGAGACCACCAGCGAGTCATGACGCTGCAAAGGCGCTCACGCCGGACGTATCGGCTGAGCCGCCTGCTCACCCACCACGGTATTCCACTTGCGCACTTCCCAGCGCATGACCAGTCCCTCGGTCACATAGGGATCGGCCCGGGCAAATGCCTCGGGCACGGCGGCTGAATCTGCATTGAAGAGCAGCATCGCGCGATCCACAGGCGCCTCCAGCGCGCCGCCCAGCAATAACTCCCCACGCTCCACCGCCTTCCACGCATAGGTCAGATGACGTTCACGAAACGCCGCCCGGCGTTCCAGGTAATCGTCGCTCAGTTCGTAAATCAAGAGCAGATGCATTTGTACGTCCCCTTCTGACTCGTCGTCTGACTCCTCGCCAGACTCTTCACGAAACTGCGTCGTGTATGCCGGTTGTGCGATCATGGCAGCGTTCAAGGCAGAATATTTCCGCGCGACCGTTCACTCCCGGGCCGTAAAACGGACGCCGGCGGTGCCACGAGCACTTCGAACGGTTGCCGACTCCGCCTTGTTCTGGCGCCCTTTCCGTCTTTGACGCGGATTTTCACCGCGCTAGTCTCGCCGTAACTCCTCTTCGACATCCGGTCAACGGCCGATCGTCGGAGTCCAAATCTACTCGGCGCTCGTCACATCTGGTTCGCCGCCCGCATCCAAGGGCCCAGCTTGAACACTATCGGTTTTGCGCTCATCGTAGCGCTGCTGCGCGCGCTCGCGCGGCTACCTTATGGCCTGGTCGCGCGTTTCGGCAGCGGACTTGGCGCCCTGCTTTATTACATTCCCAGCCGCCGGAAACATATTGTGCAGGTCAACCTGCAACTATGTTTCCCGGGCAAGACCGCGGCTGAATACGAACTCCTCGGACGTTCACACTTTCGTCACGTAGTGCGTAGCTACGTGGAACGCGGCGTGCAATGGTTCGGCTCGGCCAACGCCATCGAAAAGCTGGTGAAGCTGGAAAGCCGCATCGATCTGGACGATGAAAACGCCCCGCCCACCATCTTCATGGGTTTTCATTTTGTGGCCATTGAAGTGGGATGCATGCTGTATTCCATGAAACTGCCCATTACGGCGCTCTACACGCCGATGTCCAGCAAGAAGCTGAACACGCTCGCGATCGAACAGCGCGGCCGCTTCGGCGCGGACATGGTCAAGCGCGCCGACAGCGCCCGGCGCATCCTGAAGCTGCTGCGCGGCGGTGGGTCGGTCATGCTCGCCGCGGACATGGATCACGGCATCGAAAATTCGGTATTCGTGCCGTTCTTCGGTGTGCCGGCGTGCACGTTGACATCGGTATCGCGGCTTGCACGGCTCGGCCGCGCCCGTGTCGTGCCGTTCGTGACCGAAGTGCTGCCGGACTTCAAGGGCTACAAGATGACCATCTTCGAACCGCTCGCCGACTTTCCCTCAGAAAGCGATGAAATCGATGCCCGCCGCATGAACGCGTTCCTCGAATCGCAAGTGGTGCGTTTTCCGGAACAGTATTACTGGGTGCATCGGCGATTCAAGCATCGGCCCGAGGGCGCACCGGCAGTGTATTGAAACAATGCGTCATTCGGGCTTGCGGAAATCGTTGTCCACCCAGGCCTGCGCGCTGGTCTTGCTGAACTTGAATCCCGCCGAAACGCGCACTTGCGCCAGCACCCCGCCGAACATGTCGAGCGCCTTCAGGTCCGCGTAGGGATCGTCCTCGTCCGGCACGATATCAAGTGTCACCGTCACATCTTCGCCGTTCGCGCGAACCATCACATCTTTGTGAAGCATGGCGTGGCGCTGCTGCTCGTGGCGGCGCAGTACTTCGGACGCCGTCTTGATGAGCGTGCGAAATGCGTTCGGATCGAGCGGCTTGGGATTCTTCTTGTCGCGGCCCATGGTCCACGGACCCGTCAACGCCGGTTCGACTTCTCCATCCTTGATCATCTCGACGGCCCAGCCGTCGTCGTCTTCATTTTTGATCACACGGGCGGTCCACCCGTCATCGCGCCACAGGCGTGGTTCGTGGATGGTGTTGTCTTCGTCGGCGTGGAGGTCTTGATCGGAATCGGATACGGTCATGGAGCAAAGTTCGGTTTGAGTGGCTTGAAACACGCGCTTCGTTGCGGGGGCGTTGCAAACGTCGCGGCGCGCTGTCGATGTGACGAATTTTAACTGCAAGAAGCGGCGGCATCGTCGAAAATGCCTGAACGCTGGCCGATTGGTCTACGGCACCTGTGTGCCGGCGTGCCCGGATCTTCCGGGGACAATCGCCAACACTACGGAGGATTTACGATGCTTTCACTCATTGGCACCATTATCGTCGGCGGCATCATCGGGTTGATTGCCCGTGCGATCAAACCCGGCAACGACAGCATGGGCTGGATCATGACAATCGTGCTCGGTATTGCCGGGTCGCTGATTGCGGGCTACGCAGGCCGCGCGATGGGGTGGTATCAGGAAGGACAACCGGCGGGCTGGATCGCGTCCATCATCGGTGCAATCATTCTGCTGGTGATTTGGGGGCTGGTGACCAAACGCCGGGCCTGACCGGCTTCCGAAGCATAAGGGGCTGTTGCGGCGAAAGCTGCAACAGCCCTTTGCTTGCGCTATGCACTCATTCCCGATTTCAGGAACAGCACATGGCGCGGCGCGAAGTGCGTATATAACGGCAAGATTGCGCCGCCCATGGCGCGGGCATCGGCGCCAATTTCGCCCTCTACGAGTCGCGGGCGCAACATGCCTTGCCAGTCGAATGCATCGAGCGCAATGTTCGTGCGGCTCAAAACCTCCCGCAACAATCCACGATCCAGTTCGCCGTCGATCACGATGGCATCGAGATCGACCAGCGCCGCCGCGGATGCAATCGCCGAAGCCAGCGCGGGACATGCATCGTGGAGCCACGCTTCGCAAAGCGGCCACAATTCGGCTGAAAGTGCACGCTGGTCGTGTGCGGCATCGGCGGGAAATCCTGCTTCCGTGAAACGCTTCTCCAGAACATAGATCGAAGCCACGTTCAGCAATTGCGGCGCGCCTTCGGACCTGACCGGAAACGATCCCACAGCACCGGCGTTGCCCTTGGGCCCGGCATGCAGGCGTCCATCGATGACGAGACCGCCGCCAATGAACGTGCCGATAAAAACGTACAAGAAATCGCGCAATCCGCGCCCTTGACCCATCAGCAATTCGGCGGCGCACGCGGCGGTCGTGTCCTTCGCGAATTCAACGGGCAATGGCGTGAGCGCCTGCACGCGCGCGCGGATATCGATCTCGTTCCATGCGGCGAAAACGTCGGGCGGGGTATCGAAGAAGGTACGCCAGCCGCCCAGCCACAACGGCGCCGCCACCCCTATGCCGACCACTTTGGCGGCGTCCCCGGCGAGTGCGAGCATCGTTGCGTCGAGTTTGTCTGCAAGCAGTGCGAAGACCGTGCGCGGATCGGGATACGCATAGCCGATGGTCTCGCGCGCATGCACCTGGCCCGCGAAATCCATGGTCAGCACATCCAGACTGCGCCGGCCCACTTTCACGCCGATGGAAAACGCGCCGTCCGCGCGCAGCGAGATGGGCACCGACGGCTGCCCCATACGCCCTCGCACGCGGGTTCTCGGTTCACGCGCGAGCAGGCCGTCATCGATCAGACGATCCACGATCAACGACGTCGTCTGCGAACTCAAGCGCGTCAGCCGTGCAATATCCGACTTGGGCAGCGGGCCATGCACGCGCACCGCCTGCAACACGATGCGCTCGTTCATCTGCCGCATGCCGGCTGGCTTCGAGGTGCTTGCGGACGTGGACGAACTCATCGGGCTCAGGCAATCGCCTGGACATCGGCCTGTTTTGCGCCTGTCATGATCGCGACCGCCTCGGACATGTGGATGTCGCGCGTGTTGACCAGCGCCGCGCGCCGCCCGAGCCGCTGAATGTGGATACGGTCTGCGATCTCGAACACGTGCGGCATGTTGTGGCTGATGAGGATCACCGGCAAACCGCGATCGCGCACGCGCCGGATCAACTCCAGCACCATGTTCGATTCCTTCACGCCAAGCGCGGCCGTGGGTTCATCGAGGATCACGACGTGCCGCGCAAAGGCCGCGCTGCGCGCCACCGCAACGCCTTGCCGCTGGCCGCCGGAAAGCGTCTCGACCGCCTGTTTCATGGAGCGGATGCCGATCTGCAGTCCCTCCATATGCGCGATGGCTTCCTGCAGCATGCGGCGTTTGTCGATCATCTTGAACACCGAGCCGAGCACGCCGGGGCGTCTCAGTTCGCGTCCGAGAAAGAGATTTTCCGCGATGCTCATCGCCGGCGCGACCGCCAGATCCTGGTACACGGTCTCGATGCCCTGCGCGCGGGCATCGAGCGGACTGCGGAAGTGGACCGGATTTCCATCGAGCAGGATCTGGCCTTCATCCGGCACGAGCGCGCCCGACAGCGCCTTGATCAGCGATGACTTGCCCGCGCCGTTATCGCCGATGACCGCCATGATCTCGCCGGGGAGCAGTTCGAAGTCGACGCCATCGAGCGCGGTAACAGAGCCATAGCGCTTGATGACGCCGCGCGCTTCCAGTACGAGCTTGCGTGTGTCGTTCATGGCCATTACTCCTTAAGCGCGTGGACGCGCGAGCTTGTCAGCGGCGACCGCGAGAATCACCAGGATGCCGGTGATCAGGATTTGATAAACCGACGACACGCCGATCAGCGTCAGGCCGTTGCGGAACACGCCGACAATCAAGGCGCCCAGCAACGTACCGATGATCGTGCCGCGTCCACCAAAAAGACTCGTGCCGCCGAGCACGACCGCCGTGATGGAATCGAGATTCTCGGTTTGCCCGGCTTGCGGATCGCCCACGCCTGTTCGCGCAACCGACAATAACGCCGCGATGCCGTAGAAAAACCCCGCAAGCGTATAAACGGTGATCAGGATTTTCTGCGACGAAAGTCCCATCAGCCGCGCGGCTTCCGCGTTGTTGCCAAGCGCGTAGAGGTGCCGGCCGGGCACGGTATCGCGTAACACGAACCACACGACGAGATACATCAGCAAGGTGAGCACGGTGCCATACGTGACTTCCGCGCCACCGAGATGGAAGGTTGTGCCGAAGAACATCATGGCGTCAGGCAGGTTCGTGACGCTCTCTGCATTCGAATAAACCTGCGTCAATGCAAACGCAATGTTGAGCGTCCCGAGCGTCACGATGAACGCGGGCAACTTGATCTTCGTGATCAGCGCACCATTGAGCAATCCGAACAATGCACTTGCCCCGACGCCGCAGACGATCGCGAGCACGGGCGGGATGCCAAGCGTCACGGCAAACTTGGTCATGATGATCGAGCCGAACGCCATTACCATGCCGCACGACAAATCGATACCGCCCGTCAGCACGATCAGCGTCTGCCCGATCGCAATCACGGCGACGACCATGGTCTGCTGAAGGATCAGCGAGATGTTTTGTATCGATAAAAAGCGGTTGCTTTGCCAGATGAAGAACGCGCACGCGATCACGAGCGCCGCAAGCGGACCGATATCCGTGATAGACGGCAAACGGTCGGCAAACGTTGCACGCCCGGCGGTGGGAGAGGTGGATTGCGTCATGATTCGGGACCTCGACAGCGACATCTTAAAGGCGCCTTCATGCAACGCCCGAGCACCGGGCGCTGCATGCGGCGTGGCGTCTTACTTGTTGCCCCAGCAGTTGTCCAGACCGAACTTCGTGTCCTTGCCGGTGACGCCTGACACGGGTTTGTCGGTGATCAGCGTGACGCCGGTATCGTGATAGCCCGTCGCTTTCTTGCCCGTCTTCGCGTAGTCGATTCCGGCCTGCACGCCTTGCGCCGCCATCACCAGCGGATATTGCTGCGACGTCGCGGCGAAGTTGCCGGACTTCACATTGCGCACGCCTTCACATCCGCCGTCGATAGACACGATCATCACGCTCTTGTCCTTGCCCGCCGCCTTGAGCGCGCGATACGCGCCTGCCGCAGCCGGTTCGTTGATCGTGTAGACAAGGTTGATGTCGGGCACTTTCTGCAGGCAGTTTTCCATCGCCGTCTGACCCTTCGACTGATCGCCGCGCGTGTCCTGGCTGCACACAATCGACGGGTCGCCTTCCTTTACGCCGAAGCCCTGGAGGAAGCCGTTGTGGCGCAGCACGCCGACCGACACGCCCGGCGCGAGGTCCAGTGTGGCGATCTTCGCGGGTTTGCCGCCAAGCGATGCTTTCGCGTACTCGCCGATCAGCACGCCGGCCTTGAAGTTATCGGTGGCGAAAAGTGCGTCGGTTGCGTCTTGCGGTTCCGTGGGGGTATCGAGCGCGATCACGAGGATGCCTGCTGCGCGCGCTTTCTTGAGCGTCGGGACGATAGCCTTGGTGTCGCTCGCCGTGATCAGGATGGCCTTGACGCCGGCCGTGATCATGTTTTCTACCGCCGTCACCTGGCTCGCGTTGTCGCCGTCGAACTTGCCGCTGGCCGTGATGAGTTTCACACCGCCTTTGGTGGCGGCCTCTTCGGCGCCCTGTTTCATCTTGACGAAGAACGGGTTGGTCTCGGTCTTGGTAATCAGCCCAATGGAGATCTGGTCCGCGGCATACGTTGCGCTTGCGCTAAAAATGGATGCAACGGCCAAGCCAATAAAAGACGCCCGTGCTGCAGCACGCCGAAGATTTTTCATGTCTCGCTCCAATGTTTTTATGGGTTCGGCACTTCGGGAAAGAAGCGCTTCGAGCCCGTTCGTCGACTAAATCAATTGACTTTATTTAGTACAGCAGCGTGCGCCGTACAAGTCAAGAAGAGCCGGCTGGAGCGACGATCCGCGGTGCAGCATTCGGAGAGAAGGAACCCGCGCGCTGCACTGCTGGGCTTGGGCAAGCACGGATTGTTGCGACGCGTCTACGTACAAACACTAGGCGCGCGAAAAAGCTCAACAATTAATTGTTTTCGGCTTTTTCTTCGGGGTATGGTTTACCAGCATTTTTGCCAACCTTATGGGTGTACCGCATCATGAGCGCACTAGAAGCCCTTCACGCCGTTGTCACCAGCGAAGACTCGCCCCAGATCATCCGCGACCACATCGTGGATGCGTTGCAGTTTGCGCTGCGAAACAAGCCGGGGTTCTTCACGACAAAGGAAGTGCAGTGGCTCGCGCAGTGGGACGACACGCGCATTCCAATCGCAGCAACCAAGATTTTGAAAGAGATGAAGGTGGTCTGAGCGCTTTAATGCAGGCCGGCTTTGTCGACGAGATCAAACGAGAACGCAAGAGACTTGTCGCTGCCGGCAATCCGGTCAATAAACTCGAGCACGTCCGGGTCCTTCACAAAACTGGCAGCGGAAGCGGCGCTTAAAATAGCCCCGCTCTCTTGCGGCTTCGCGATCAGATATCCCTGCACATAATCCACGCCGATTTCCTTGAGCGCGCGCAGCGTATCGATATCCTCGACCCATTCCGCCACGCTGCGCATGCCCAGATTCCGGGCTAGCGCGACGATAGCCTCGACAATGGCGATATCGGCCGGATGTGCGCACATCGTGCGAATGAATTCGCCGTCTATCTTGAGTGCATCGGCGGAAAGATCCTTGAGATATTTGAACGACGTATAACCCGCGCCGAAATCATCGAGCGCGATCTTCCCGCCCATCTCGTGAACCCGTGCAATAAAGCGCTGCGTATTGCCGAGATCATGCAAGGCGACGCTCTCGGTAATCTCGAGACAAAGATAAGGCACGACATGCCGGTACCGCGCGAATAACGCAAAGGCATCTTCCATGAATTGCTCGTCGTTGAGCGATCCGCCGCTCAGGTTTACGCAGATAAACCGCGTGCTCTGCAGCGACGCCTGATGCTTCTCGACCCATTCGAGCAATGTGGCAAGGACCCATTTATCGATGGCCGCAATATTCCCCGATTCTTCCGCCGCGACGATAACCTTGCCCGCCGGCAAGGTCGCGCCATCGGGCGCGCGCATGCGCAACAGCACCTCGAAGTTCAGCGACTCCGTGGGTGCGGCGAGCGACATGATCGGCTGCATCACGAGAAACAATCCGGGTGGCAACCGGTTGCGTCCGAGTGTTTCGACGAGTTTCAGTTCTTCGGCCCGTTCCTCGAAGGCAGTTGCGCCCTTGCGATACGTCACCATGTGAACGCTCGAGCTTTTCTTGGCCTCGCGGCACGCCCGGTCAGCATGAGACAGCGCATCCTGCACACGCACGCCATGCGAACATTCCACGAGCCCAACGGACGCCTTGACCTGGAACGCACGGTTGCCGACCTGATATGGCGTGTCGCTCAACGCGCTTATCAGCCGCTGGCAACAGTCGACGGCTTCGTCTATCGACATGCGGCTCATCACGCACACAAATTCATCGCCGCCGATCCGTCCGAATGGAAAGCCGTTTGCGAACAGCGCGCGGGTCCGCGTGGCGACCTGCTTCAGGACTTCATCGCCGGCGCGATGTCCGAACAGATCGTTGACGAGCTTGAAACGATCCAGATCGACATAAGCAAGCGCCCACGACGACGCGTCCTCGCTCTGCGCGGCAATGGCCTTCTCCACACCACGGCGGTTTAGCGAACCCGTCAGCGGATCGTGCTCCGCGAGAAAGCGCAACCGTTCGATAGCCTTCGAACGTTCGGTCACATCCTGCAGCGATCCTTCAATCCACCCGTTCGAACGCGTGGCTTTCAGCAGGAAGCGCCGCTCGCCGCTGCCACGCGATTCGGCGCCGCCCATTTCGAGTTCGCCTTCACTGCCCTTGGACGCCAGCGCCTGCAGCGCCCCCCATGCGCCCGATTCGAAGTAGTCGTTCCAGTGCCGCACCTTGTACTCGGCTTTTTGCAGCGCGAGCATGGAGCGCAGCGCGGGGTTCGCGCGCACGAAGTGGCCGGCGGTATCGAGGGTAAAGAGCCCGATGGGCGTCACGTCGTAGGTGTTGCGCAACTCCGTCTGCGCCTGCCGGCGATGTTCCCGCTCGGCTCGCATCTGCTCGGCGATGGCAAACGCCGCCATCATGCTCGACGACAACGCCGCCATCACGGTGTTCACGCCCCCGACCAGCAGCTTGATGCCGAACGCCGCACCCATCACTTCGGAGAAGGTCGCAAACAGCACGATCGCAAGCGATCCCACGTACCACAGAACCGTGCGCGATCGCGTGAGCCACACCAGCCGCGCGAGCAGGAAAATCAGCACGGCTATGCCGAAGCCGGTGATCACCCAGAGCGTAGGAATGAACTTCGAATAAGGCAGCACGATGGCCGCGCCCAGCAGCACAAGCCCGACATACTGGATGATCTTCAAGAGCCACCTGTAGCCGATCACCTTCAGCTCGCGCCTGAACAGTGAGGCGAACAGCGCGGCGGTCAACAGGTAATACGCGGCGAATGTGAGTTGCCGCAGGCTTTGCATATAGTCCGGCGGAATCACGCGTCCGAGCCACTGCATGTCCCAACCCATCGCGTTCGCGCAAAGACGCAGGTTGCCGACGAGCCACACCGCGAAGATCACGTAGGTCCATTCGCGGTTGATCATTGCCGTGACGAAAACAAAGACGGCAAGCGTCAGCAGGCCGCCTGCGATCAACCCCGAGCTTTCCTGGAAATCGAGCGCCGCGCGGCGCAGCTCCGGACCACTCCAGCCAAACGCAGCGATCTGGGCAGGTCCGGAGAACGTGCCCCGGCACAGAATGCTTAATGGCTGCACCAGGTGGCCGAGATGAAGCGCGAACCCGGCCTTGACCGGCGAAAATTCGTTGGTGGTGTTTAGCCTGTCTGCAGTTCCAAGCGGCTGCAAGGTCGATGCGACCCAGCACGACAGCGTTTGCGCGTGCCGTGAAGGAAGTTCAGCATAGGTCGACTGCTCCGCGCTCATGTTGGGAACAGTGAATTCAAACCAGACGGGCTTCTCCGAGAGCTGGGTATTGAAGCGGTTGGTTGTCACAGCGCCGGACATACGCTGCAACGCCGTGGCCGGATCGAGCGTGCCCGCGGCATCTCTCACCACCTGCAAAGGCAGGGTGACGCCGCCCTTGGAATCGAATTGCTGCGTACCCCAGATCAGGGTCGCGATAGTAGCGAGGGCAATGAGCGTGGGGACAATATAAACAGCGAACGCGTACAGAAACCGATCGATATTCGACCCGGTATATCCGGACTTGGCCCGCGAAAATAAGGCAACCAACGCCATACCTGGAATTCCCCCGTGATGCATGACGCAAGCCGCGCCAGCAGTGGCGAAACAGCCATAAACGCCTGTCGGCGCATAGGTTGAATCGCCACCACCCTCTCTTGTGGCCTCGGCTGTCAAGCAGCCGGGCTATCTTCTATTACCTGCCATAAACAAGTTGCGACGCTTCCGGGCATCGTACCGGTTCCGGCCGGAAAGATAAATCCGGCAAATCCAAGTCGAGGTCCGGATGATCCGTATGCACCATGAACTGGAATAACGGATGCTTCGCTTCTTCCCAACGCCGCCGCGCCGCCATGACGTCCTTGGCAAGTACCCGGTGCGGTAATCCGCCGACATGCGCCATCGGCATGAATTGCCTTTCACCAAAGACATCTTCAAACAACATCGCTTCATATTCACGGTCAAGCGGTGAACGGGCGGTTATCACCATGTAGTTGACCAGTTGCTGCTCGCAATAAAGCCAGAGCGCCTTGCAAAGCATCACCTTGACGACCCTGCCCATACCACCGCCCGCAACGCCCAGTCGCGTTGCTTCCGCGAGCCGGCTTTTCCCCAGCCAGTCTGGAAGACGCACCGATTGTTCCAGCGCCAGCGGTGCGTATTCATTTGTTTGGATACGCATCGTGCCAACGGGCGCGCCGTCCAGTTTCGCCTCCGCCAGAAGCACCGCTACACCCGCTTCGCGATCGCAATCTTCAATGCCGAGTTTCTCGGCAAAGGATGGCAAATGCCGCGCATACGCGAGACGCCGGATATCGATGACTTTATCGAGATCGGCTGTTTCGCGGACTATCCTTATAGTAAACGGCATCGATTCACGTTTCCTGAGCGTTTGTACCGTTCGCTCAAGCGTCTCCATCCGGTTACCCCGTTCCAAACGATCACTGCTTAAAACACTGCTTTGGCCTGCATCGAGCTGTTCCATTTTTGTTACCCCATATTGGCGAGAAGGAGATGCCGCGATGCGTTTGACTTGATGCAAACAACACGCGCGACGATTTAAGTCTCGCCCAAAGGGAATTGATGCAGTGTCGAATGGAAGAGAAAACTTCAAAGATACTTAAAAAAACGACGCTTCCAAGGGTTTCTTGAATTCGCCCGCAGTTTTCACTCAAACGGTTTCGTAACACGAAAATCTATTTGGGAATGCAGCGCGGGTTTGGATTATCGGCATTCGACGGGGATGCGGGCGCGGAGAAAATGCACCGGCATCGTGCGAGCATTAAGTTATAAATCGCCGGCGGGATTAAGTCCGGAGTGCAATCAGCGCCTTTGCAGCGACTAAATTACCGAACAGGAAAAAATGACTCGATACCGATTGCGGCGCTTAATGCCATACGAGCAGGAAGGAGTGTGGGTCATTAAAGCGATGTGATTGAATCCGGCGGACGACAGCGCGCCCGCCAGTGTAGAGATTCGCCTGCCTCAGTCTTCGTCGTCGAGCCAGGGAATATCCACGTCGGTGATGAACGCGACCATTGCGAGTGGACGCCCTTCCTGGCGGCCGATCTTGCCATCGGCGCGTTGCCACTCACAGCGGAACACGGTGGCGGGCGTGTCGGCCATCAACGTGACCGTGCGCAGTTCATCCGGGTCCGAATCCTCCACGGGACCGTCCAGCGATATCAAAAGTTGTTGCGGCCACATGCCGTCGACCGGATCGTAGATCTTGTCGCCGTCGTGGATCACGACAAACGCTTCCACGCCAATGGTCGCCGACGCTTCCACGATCATCTTGCCGAGCGCGCGCAGCACAGCGGTCGCGCGGCCTGAGTTGGCCTGACGGATCGCGAGATCGCCGCGGGTCAGCGCCTGCTCCAGTTTCGGATTGGTTTTCTGTTGGGCCATTGGGTTGCCTCCGTAACTTGATTACCGTTCGACGGGTACGGCCCGCCGAGAGTTGCAAGGCGGGATCGTACCATTCCCGTCCCAAATTTACCGCCTGGAATGCCTCACAGGAAACTTTTGGCCTGCCGCAAACCCTTGCCTGTCAACCTGCTGCAAGAGCACGCGCAAGAAACTCGCCGCCTGCCTTGAGCGCAGTCACGTTGCCGGGTTCGAAGGTCCAGTGGCCGGCTGCATCGACGATGCAAAGCTGCGCGCCGGGCCATGCATCTGCAAGCGCGAGCGCCTGGTCGGCGGGACACACCATGTCGAAGCGGCCATGCACGAGCACACACGGCAGATGCGCAATTCGGCCGATGCGCGGCAAAAGCGGCTCGGGCGGCAACTCCTGCGCCATGTAGTGATGTTCGAGCAGAGACATGGAGATGGCGGCGGCATTGGACTCGCGAGTTTCTTCGGGCGTGGCGGCAGGCTTCGCGGGATCGGCTTCCGGCGCTTCGGCTTTCGCCTCACCCTTCTGCGCTGGTTTGTTCACCACAGACAACGTCGCTTCGAATCCGGCCCATGCACGCGCGAGCTTGATGCCGGCATCGTCGAAACGGGCGAGCGGCGCGCCGGTAAGCGACAGGATCTCGGCCGAGTTCAACGGGCGCTCGCCGCTGGCGGTTTCGATCGCATCGAGAAACTTGCGATGGGCGTCGGGGAAGACGCGCTGCACGTCCCACAGGAACCAGTCGATGTCCTGCTGGCGCGCAAGAAAGATCCCGCGCAACAGAAATCCAAGGCAGCGTTCCGGATGCGTGACGCCGTAGCTGAACGCGAGCGTCGTGCCCCACGAGCCGCCGAAAAGCGCCCATTTTTCGATGCCGAGCAATACCCGCAGCTTTTCCATATCGCCGACCAGTTCCTTGGTGCCGTTATGTTCCAGCTTGCCGAAAGGCGTGGACTTGCCACAGCCGCGTTGATCGAAGAAGACCATCCGCCACTTCGATGCATCCAGCACATCGCCCCATTTGAGGTTCATCGCGCCGCCCGGGCCGCCATGCACGATCAGCATAACGGGCGCATCCTCCGGGCCTTGCGCGCGCCAGTAGATCGAATGGCCATCGCCGACATCGAGCATGCCTTCATCGAAAGCCGGGGTCTTCACGGTCGATGAATCTTCCGGAACCTGAGTCTTCACTTCGTTGCCTGCGTCGTCCGTCATTGGAACTCCGTTGGAGAGATCACGCGTCTCTCGGTATCTGATTGAGCCGCAAGGCGGGATTTTGGAACCCGGGACACGAACCGCCGCACAAGCTATCCTTCGGGTTTCGTACGCAGGGTTGACTGGCGTCTGCATGTCTTGCGCAGGGTCGCGGCCACCTCGACGCCTGTTCGCCCATTCGCCTTATCGCCGGTTGCGGCGCTTGAGCCACGTTTTTACCATTGTCCAATACTTAATGCATCGAACCTTCGTCAAGTGGCTATTCGCGACCTACCTGCTTGGCAGCGGCACGGTGTGGTCCATCCTGATTCTGCCTTTGTTTCCGTTCGTCGGCCGCAGCGGCCGTTATTGGCTTGCAAAGCAATGGTGCCGTGCCATGGTCAAGATGATGCGCATGATTACCGGCGTGTCGTGTTCAGTGGAAGGACTCGAAAACCTCCCCGACGAGCCGTTCATCATGCTGTGCCGGCACGAATCGACCTGGGAAACGCTCGCATTCATGGCGCTGTTTCCGCGCCGCATCAGCTTCGTATTCAAGAGCGACCTCAAGCGTATTCCGTTCTTCGGCTGGGTGCTCAAAGGCCTCGACATGGTAAGTCTTGACCGCGGCTCACCGCGCCAGGCGCATCAGGCAGTCACGCGCGAATGCGCGGAAAAGCTCGCGCTTGGCGACGTCGTGGTGATCTTTCCGGAGGGCACGCGGGTCGCACATGACGCGCCGCTGAAGCTGGCATCGGGCGGGGTACGGCTTGCCTGTTCAACGCAAGTGCCTGCTGTGCCGGTCGTGCATAACGCGGGGAAATACTGGCCCGCGAAGGGCTGGCCGGATCAGCCCGGCCATATCCGCGTGATCGTCATGGCCCCGCTTCCCGCCGATTGCGTGGTGCCACAAGAGTTGAACCGGCTCGCTCAGGAGCGCATGGAAAAAGAGATGACGCGGCTTGCGTGAGCCCCGCTCTTTTTCAATACGGCCGGCGGCGCTTTGCAGCGCAAAGCCGGTCTACCGCCGACAACAACGCTTCAATCTCGACAGGCTTTTGC
The DNA here is from genome assembly GCF_053574605.1 of Caballeronia sp. M23-90. NCBI lineage: Bacteria > Pseudomonadati > Pseudomonadota > Betaproteobacteria > Burkholderiales > Burkholderiaceae > Caballeronia > Caballeronia sp. M23-90. Next base: position 20,918 of record NZ_JBSIPA010000061.1, read on the forward strand.
AGATAGCCATCGTAATGAACGAAAGCCGGCGGATGCGGATGGCCCGAGATCATCAAGAACGGGATATGCGCCGTTGCCGAGTTGGTCTTCATGGTCTGGCAAAGCAGCGCGCCGCCGAGCCCCGGCATTTTCCAGTCCGATATCACGATGTCGACGAGGTTCTCTCCAAGCAACGCCAGTGCGCCGTTGCCGTCGAAGGCGGACAGCACCTTGCACTCCTCCGACTGCATGCACAGGGTCCACGCTTCGATGGTCTCGGGATCGTCGTCGACGAGCAATACGGTTTTCATCGTGCTGGCGGCTTTGGTGGCGTCTTGTTGATTAGGTTCGGGCAAGTGAGACATTGCAAAGCAAGGTTTGGTTGCACGAAGATATCTTGCGCGCAGTTACAGTAAGGTTGCCTGTAGTCCATCGCAAGGCTGCTTCACGTGCATGCACCGCTTTACTCGAGCCACTTATATAGCTTTTATCGCACCTATGCTAATGGGGTTTTGCCGATGCCGCTCGCGCGGTAACAAGTGCCTGCAACACACCCTCCAGCAAGCTATTTCATACCGATACGCACTGCCTCGCGCTCACGCCCCGCGTCACGGATTGCATCGATAAGACTATCCAGCGCCGGTGACTTCGCACGGTCGTGACGCAGGATCAGGCCGATGGGTTCATCGGCACTTGCGAAAGGCATGGGCAGGCGGGTCAGCAACTTCAATGCAATGTCGTGCTCGACTACGCTCGAAGGCACAAACCATACCGCCTCGTTGTGCAATGCAAGAGCGCGTCCAAGCGACACCGACAATGTCTCGATCAGCGAGCTCGATGCCTGGGCGCCGAAAGCCGTCAGCACGCTCTCGGCGGATTGGCGGATCAACGTGCCGAACGGTGGAACGACTATTGGAAAGCGTGCAAGCAAGCTCGCGGTTACATTGCTTTCGTGCACGAGCGGATGATCGTTTCGCACGACGACCGTCAGCGGTTCGCGATACAACTGCTCGAAGGTCATCCCGACCATGCCTTCGGGTTCGGAAAGCCGGCCGACGACCAGATCGGTATCGGCGGATTGGCGGATCAACGTGCCGAACGGTGGAACGACTATTGGAAAGCGTGCAAGCAAGCTCGCGGTTACATTGCTTTCGTGCACGAGCGGATGATCGTTTCGCACGACGACCGTCAGCGGTT
>NZ_JBSIPA010000620.1:0-3064 GCF_053574605.1 Caballeronia sp. M23-90
TCTGGCGCTATACGTTTGACCAGTGGTCGCTCGAGCAGGCCAACCGATATCACAACGATCTGGTCGCAACGATGCAGGCCTTGGCCCGCGGCGACAAATCCGGTCGCGTCTGTCCCGTGCGCGATGGCCTCATATCGCGCTTGAGCATGAAAAACACATCGACGAAATTGCCCGGCCGCACGCGATTGCCCACGGCGTTACCTTCGTCGACGCGCACCGCGACAGCCCGCTCGCCGGGTGCAATGGCATCGGCGAGTCCGGTGGTAAGGCTGGCTTCGGTGAGAGTCGTGTTCGCAGCAACCGCAGTAAGCGGCACGCGCCCGACCAACGGCGCGGCATCGCCGAACTCGCTTGCTCCACGCGATGGCGCCATGCGCAGTCTTAGCGCATCGGCTTCGATGGGTTTGCCGGCGGGCAGGTCACGCGCGGCCACAACTACTGGAAAGTTTGCCTGCCCTTGCACGATGGGCGCAACCGGCGCCGGCGCGCGCCGCGAAAGCGACCACGCAAAAACGCCAAGCAGCACGGCAAGTGCAAAAAGACATCCAGCGAGGATACGAGTGAAATTGGCCATGTGATGTTCGTTCCGGACGCGTCGGCGCTCAGAACAGGTTCTCCGGGTTCAGTTGCACCATGGCGTTCGCGGTGAGCGTGGTTGGCGTCGGCAATCCAATGAGCGGCAATACAGGCACGAGCGGCTTGCCCGCGTAGTCGTAGTTGAGCGTGACCTGCACGCATTGCATCGATGCATCGAACGTACAGGGCGCGTAGGTTGCCGTGCACGGCGTAGTCGTCGCGAGCCAGTTCACAAGTCCGGTCGCCGTGGCACACGCAGCGCTTGCACGCAGCGTGAGTGCGCTTGCTGCACTGTTCGCATTCGGCTGAAACTTAAGCGCAGCGCGTGCCCCTTCAGATGCCGCAAGCGCAAGCGATTGCTTCGCGACGAAGATGATGCTGTACGTCACGATCGCGTAAAAGATCAGGAAGAACAGCGGGAAGATGAGCGCGAACTCCACGGCCGTGCTGCCGCGTTGCCGCCGTTGTCTGGACACGTTTCTATTGGGATGTTTCATCGCGCGGCCCCGAGTGCATGCAGCGTGAAACTGCCCAGCGCCGACACCGCGAGCAACGCCGCATAGGGCGTCGCGCGGCGGCCACCGACCATGAAGGTCGCGTGACGTGCACGCTTTTTGTTATTGCCATCGGCGCCAACGAGATGCGCCGTGGCGCTTAGGCTGGATTTGATCGCGGCTGGCACGATCAGGCATAGCGCGTGAATGCCGGCAAAGACGCTTGCAGCGATCCACAGCCCAAGCAACGCATGCAGGCCGCACCACGCGCCCAGCGCGGCGAACACCTTTACGTCGGCGGCGCCCATCACGCCCATCAAATAGAACGGCAAGAGCGCGACCAGCCCGGCTAGCACTCCGAATGCAGCGTCTTTGAACGCGATATGAAATGGTGAATAACCACTCGCCGCAAGTGCGCACGCAAGCACCACACCGACTATAACGAGCCCGTTTGGAATGCGGCGCCAAAAGCAATCGAATATAACGACTGCGAGTGCCCAGCTAACGAATAACGCGGCGTTAATCACAATATTGAATCGTAACGCCAGGCACGCGTTTCCTACCGATTGCGGTTTAAGGCATTCGATTGAAAAGCATGGCGACACTACCGCGCATAGCCAAGCTCCACCTGCGTAGATGCGAATAAACGCGGCGACAGGCAGGACCTTGTATATACCGGCGGACCGCCAATATATACAGGAGCCGATACGCAATAAAGATGTGGCGCTCTAAGCCTGGCGGCGCGAAGCCTCAGTTGTTAAAGCGCCTTGCTTATAGCAGAGAAGGTATTTGTGAGCGCTGTTGTCAGCGGCGCTAAAGCTAGAACCAGCGCCGCAGCGATGATGCCGGCAATGATCCCGTATTCGATCGCTGTGACGCCGCGTTCGTCGCGGGAAAAACGTTTGATGAAGTTCGACATGATGTTGCCCTCGGATATTTTTTAATGGCCATTTAAGCAAGTGTTCCGGCATTTTGGTGGATCGTAGCCCGCGGGTTCTCTCTTCCCCGCAGTCATGTGTCCGTATGCCTTGTTGCGCGTCTTTGCGCGCTGGTTCACTCGCTGCTTCTCTCAGGTTCTAGATATGTAATCGATGTAGCCTCCATCAGTCCGGATGTTAAATGATGCATCCATGAAACGATTTATAGCTGAACGCTATCTCGAAATCAACGGGTACGCGCAATAAATTCATTAGTTGATACCCTTGATCGGTAAGCATAGTGCAACAACAACACTTTTCGCTCAAAGGTTTGGCGTCGTTTGTAAAATTCAGTGCCTCTTCTTTCAGTGCGTTGTTAGCGTTCTCTGAATTAGCGATCTTTCTATTACGCTTTCCGACTTTGTAATGTGTCGTAATGAAAGACGGTTCACTATCTAGTTAACGGCCGGTTTGACGCCGGCTGGAGCCTAGCCAGTAGTGCAGTTACTCCAGAAAACAAGCGTCGCCGCGATTTTTAATGACCACAGCGAAACGTGTTACGTCCGCGTCCGTAACGGCATCGGTCGCACGTTACGTTACGTGACACGTTACGTTGCACACAACGCGTGGTGCCTTGATCCTGCCACCTCCCCGCAAAGCCCCACCCCGCCTTGTACCATCTGGTTAACCCGGCCACATTTCGACGTACATCACACGGCTCCATTCAAAATGGCACGCGTCCTGCAATAAGACGATGGCAGTTCAAACACAAAACTAAATACCATCCGAGGGCGTTATGAAGACCGCACACAATCGCACGGGCGCATTGCGCGTCACCATTTTCACCGCTGCTATCGCGACCATGCTGACGCTCGGCGCATGCGGCGGGTCAGGTTCCACCAGCAAACAACTTGGCAGCTCCGGCTCGACCGGCGCAATCCCCACCACCACTTGTACCATCTGGTTAACCCGGCCACATTTCGACGTACATCACACGGCTCCATTCAAAATGGCACGCGTCCTGCAATAAGACGATGGCAGTTCAAACACAAAACTAAATACCATCCGAGGGCGTTA
>NZ_JBSIPA010000621.1:0-3063 GCF_053574605.1 Caballeronia sp. M23-90
TGGTCCTGACATGGCCGCGCTCAGCGCGAAGGCGCCCAGCACGCTCCACGCGCGAGTAGCCGCGTGATTCGATAACACGCGCGGGCGACGCTGTCGTACTCGATGCATGAGATTCTCCGTGGTCCAATCGTTCGGCGTTCTGGCTGTTGGCTGCTTCGGCGTCGTGCGGTTCACGGCGGTTTATTCGCCAGGTATTTATCTGTGACACAACGCTTCGGAGCGCCCCGAAATTCCACGGAGCAGCACTTTATGTGCTTGGGCGCTGCAAGGCCCTGTTTTTGACGTTCATCGTTCGAGGATTGCGACCACGCCCTGGCCGCCCGCGGCGCAAATCGATATCAGGCCGCGTGTGGTTGCGCCGGGCGTATCCGGCTCGCCCGCGAGCATCTTTGCAAGTGCGCCCACGATTCGTCCACCCGTCGCGGCAAACGGATGACCTGCCGCCAGCGACCCGCCGTTCACGTTCATTCGCGACCGGTCGATCGAACCAAAAGGGCCGTCGAGACCGAGCTGCGTGCAGCAGTATTCATCGTCTTCCCATGCCTTGAGCGTACACAGTACTTGCGCGGCGAAAGCTTCGTGGATTTCATAGAAGCTGAAGTCCGCGAGGCCGAGTCCCGCGCGTTCGAGCATACGCGGAACCGCATAGGCAGGCGCCATCAACAAGCCTTCCTTCTTGTCGATGAAATCGATGGCCGCCGTTTCCGAGTAAGTGAGATACGCGAGCACGGGCAAGTTGCGCGCGGCAGCCCATTCGTCGGATGCGAGCAGGACGGCCGACGCGCCATCGGTGAGCGGCGTGGAATTGCCGGCAGTGAGCGTGCCGGCATCACGATCGAAGACAGGTCTGAGCGCGGCTAAGCGATCAAGCGTGAGATCGTGCCGCAGGATGTTGTCGCGCGAGAGGCCCTTGTAGGGCGTCATGAGATCGTTGAAGAAACCGCGCTCGTAAGCGGAGGAGAGTTTGCGATGACTCTCGAGCGCAAGTTCGTCCTGCGCCTCGCGGGGTATCTTCCAGCGCTTCGCCATCAGTTCGCAATGCTCGCCCATCGACAAACCCGTGCGCGGTTCGCTGTTGCGCGGCAACGCGGGTTTCACCAGCATGCCCGGCCGCAGCTTCGCAAACGCGCTCATGCGCTGCGCCGCCGACTTGCTGCGGTTGGCTTCCAGCAAGATCTTGCGCATCCGTTCGTTGACGCCGATAGGCGCGTCGGACGTCGTATCGACACCGCCTGCAATGCCTGCATCGATGTGTCCAAGCGCGATCTTGTTCGCAACCAGGATGGCAGTTTCGAGGCCCGTGCCGCATGCCTGGCTGACATCGTACGCGGGCGTTTCTTTCGCGAGCGTGGTTGAGAGCACGGCTTCGCGCGTGAGGTTGAAGTCGCGCGAGTGCTTGACGACCGCGCCCGCCGCGACTTCGCCCAGGCGCAGGCCATGGAGGTCGTATCGATCAACGAGCCCTTGCAGCGCGAAGCTCAGCATGTCCTGATTCGATGCCGCCGCATACGCCGTGTTCGAGCGCGCAAACGGAATCCGGTTGCTGCCGATGATCGCCACGCGACGCACAGCGGGAAGGGCGCTCGTAGTCATGACAATTCCCAATCGAAGCGGCCGCGCAGATGCAGCCTTTCGCCGGCAAGATCGCGGACTTCGAAGTCGCGCGCCGTGGTCGATGATGCCGCGGTCCACAGCGTGGTTTCGGCGGGCAGGAAAATGGGCGACTTGAACTCGCCGCTGATATTTGCAGAACCCAGTTGCTTGCAGGGCTGCAACGCCGCGACGGTCCGGCCAAGCGTCCACATCCCATGAGCGATGGCGCGCGGGAAGCCGAAGGCTTTTGCGGTGAGTGCATGCAGATGGATGGGATTGAAGTCGCCGGACGCCTTCGCGTAGTCACGCCCGAGTTGCGCGGGCAGTTGCCAGCGTGCTTCACGTGTCAGCACGGGCGCTTCGATGCCGGATGCTTCCGCAACGGGAGCACCGCTCGCACCGCCCGCACCGCCCGCACGATTGGCCACGCCACGCTTCAGATAAATGCTGTCGGCGTCCCACACCGCTTCGCCACCTCTATAGATACGCGTATGCAGCGTGAACGCCTGGCCTTTGTCGTGCGGTATGAGCGCGCCGCTTTCCACTTCAATGCGCAGCGTCTGTCCCGAATGCAAGGTACGTCGCATATGCACCGTATTCGATATATGCACGAGGCCGATTGCGGGCCACGGAAACGCGGTATCGGTGAGCAGCATCAGATGCAGCGGGAACGCCATCACGTGCGGGAACGTGGGCGGCACGCCATGTTCGGGAATAAATCCGCACACGCGCGCATACCGGCCGATCTGCTCGGGATCGAGCGGCACCTTGGGCCGCACGAGCCGAAGCGAGGGCAACTCTGCCGCGCCGACGCCACGCTTGAAGATGCCTTGCAACGCGCGGCCGTAGAGTTTCGCCGGCGGCGGCAAGGTGTCCACGATCACCGTGCGCATACGCGCCGCGCCTGAAGCAAGCATCATGTTCATGCTCCGATCAGGCTTTGACCGCATACGCGCACGACGTTGCCGGTAATGCCGCTCGATGCCGGGCTCGCAAGCCACGCGATCGTCTCGGCGACATCGACAGGCAAGCCGCCCTGGCTCATCGAATTCATGCGACGTCCCGCTTCCCGAAGCCCCAGCGGAATCTTCGCGGTCATATGCGTTTCGATAAACCCCGGCGCTACCGCGTTGATCGTGATGCCTCGCGCAGCGAGGAGCTTCGCCATGCCTTGCACGCGGCCGATCACGCCGGCCTTCGAGGTCGCATAGTTCGTCTGGCCGAGGTTGCCGGCGATGCCGCTTATCGACGATACGCCTATGATCCTGCCGCCCATATGCAGCACATCCTTTTCGAGCAGCGCTTCATCGATGCGTTCCTGCGCCGACAGGTTCACGTCGATCACGCTGTCCCACGCAGCCCCGGTCATCTTCGCGATGGTCTTGTCGCGGGTGATGCCGGCGTTATGCACGACGATATCGATACCGCCGAACGCCGCCAGCGCGGCCGAGATCGTGGCAGGCGCGTCAA
>NZ_JBSIPA010000622.1:0-3041 GCF_053574605.1 Caballeronia sp. M23-90
TGAAGCGAGTGTGCGCGCCGGCGAAGAACGCCTGCGGCTGGCAGCCCAGACGACCAACGACTTTGCGATCATCGTGCAGGACCCAGATGGCCGTATCGTGAGCTGGAACGCCGGGGCCGAGCGCGTGTTCGGTTATTCGGAGCATGAGGCGGTGGGGCAGAACATCGATGTGATCTACACCTCCCGGGACAATGAGGACGGTGTGGCTGGCCGCGAGCGTGACATCGCCCAGCACGACGGCCGCGCCGACGACGAACGCTGGCATCTCGCGAAGGGTGGGCGCAAGGTCTATTGCAGCGGTGTGGTGACGCCGTTGAACGACCCGAAATTCACCGGGTACGCGAAGATCGTGCGCGACCTGACCGATCGCAAGACGCAAGATGATGTGCGCCAGACGCAGCTTGCGGAAGAGCGCGCGGTGCGGGCGCAGGCCGAGGCCGCGAACCGGCTGAAGGACGATTTCCTGGCTGTGCTGTCGCACGAGTTGAAGCATCCGCTCAACCTGATTCATGTGAAGGCGGAAATGTTGCCGCGCATTCCGGAAGCGCGTGGCGTGGCGGCCATCCAGCTCGCGGCGGACGCTATTCAGCGGGCGGTGTTGGGACAGGCGAAGATCATCGACGACTTGCTGGACTTGTCGCGCGTGCGCACCGGCAAGCTCGCGCTCAATCTCGCGATGAGCGACGTGGCGCAGATGCTCGCGACCATTGCGGACGCCATTGAGTCCGAAGCGGCGTTGCGCGGCATAACGCTGTCATTCGATGGACTTGGCGCGCCGCTCTGGACCAAGGTCGACCCCGTACGCTTTGATCAGATCGTGTGGAACCTGCTCTCCAACGCGCTGAAGTTTACGCCGCGCGGCGGGACGGTTTCGGTGCGGCTGACACAGGAAGGTGACGAACTGCGCATCGATGTCGCCGATACTGGCCTCGGGGTCGACGCGCCGCTGTTGCCGCATATCTTCGAGATGTTCTCGCAGGGAATCGAAGCGCGGCGCAAGACGGGCGGCGGCATGGGTATCGGGCTCGCGCTCGTCAAGCAGCTCGTGGAAATGCACGCGGGCCGCGTACTCGCGCAGTCCGAAGGCGCCGGGCGCGGTACTTTGATGCGTGTCTGGCTGCCAGTCGTCGATGGCCGGCCGGGAAGCGGCGACATGGCGCAGGAGCGCAACGGTTCGCTTGGCGGTGTACGCATACTGGTGGTCGACGACGACTCGGAAACCGCCAGCGCGTTCGCGGCGTTGCTGCAGCTCGAAGGTGCGGTGGTGGCGACTGCGCACAGCGGTAGCGAAGCGCTCACGTACCTCGATCATGAGTCCGTCGACCTGATGCTGTGCGACATCAGCATGCCCGGCATTGACGGTTACGAACTCATCGATCAAGTGCGGTCGAACGCGCGGCTCGCGAGCTTGCCCGCGATTGCGCTGACGGGATACACCAGCAGTGCGGAGGAAAATCGCACCCGGGCAAAGGGGTTCGATTTGCTGCTGACGAAACCCGTCTCGCTCGATGCATTGACCGCCGCTGCCGAGCAGGTGCTTTTGTGGCGCGGCGCGCACGGTGGCGGCACGCACACCGGCCCATGACGCAACCGCTATTTGTGGATGTCGTCGCGCAGCAGAATGACATCGCGTGTGGTGACCGGTGACGCGTTGTTACCCCATGTCGTGCGGATGAACGTAAGCACTTGCGCGATCTCCGTGTTCGTCAACATGCCCGCATATGCGGGCATGTTTTTTCGCGGCGGCCCGTGCTGCGTGTCGGGCGAATTGCCGCCTTCGATCATCAGCCGGATCAGCGACGTGGTATCGGGGCCCAGCACGGCCGGGTTGCCCGCGAGCTTCGGATACTTTTGCGGCATGCCCTGCGCCTCGCCGCCGTGGCATTTCGCGCAATACGAGAGGTAGATCCCGGCGCCCGGCCGTTCGATGTTACCCGTGCGCGCCGCAGCCGTTGTTTGCTTAGCACCGAGCGATCGGGGCCTGTAGGCCCCCGAAGGTTGTTCTGCCGGCAGGCTCTTCAGATAATGCGCGATGGCATTCAGGTCATCGTCGTTCATGTACTGCATGCTGTCTTCAACGACCTGCACCATGCTGCCGAACGTGACCAGATCGCCGCCATGCCCTGACTTCAGGAACGCCGCGATCTCTGCTTCGTGCACGCGGCCGAGACCCGCGCCGGGGTCGCCGGTGAGGTTCGGTGCGAACCAGTGATCGTTGGTCCCGCCCGTCAGATATAACCGCGATGACTCCGTATAGCCGCGTTCCTCGTAAGCAGGACCGCGAGGCGTATGACACGCGCCGCAATGTCCCAGCGATTGCACGAGATACGCGCCACGGTTCCATTGCGCGTCGTGGTCCGTGCGAACGGCATAGAGTCCCGTCGGTGCAAAAGCGAAGTTCCAGAACGCAAGGGCCCAGCGTTGATTGAACGGGAACGGGAGGCGCGTGGGCGCTGCAGCCTTTGCGACGGGCTGAACGCCATGCAGGAAATACGCGTAGAGGGCGTGCATGTCGTCGTCATCGATCTTCGAGAACGAGGGATACGGCATCGCCGGATAAAGATGCTTGCCGCCGCGCGCTACGCCTTCACGCAGAGTCCGCGCGAAATCGTCATAGGTGTACTCGCCGATTCCGTATTGTTTGTCGGGCGTGATGTTGCTGCTGACTATGGTTCCGAATGGCGACGCCATGCCAAGGCCGCCCGCGAACGGCGCGCCGCCTTTCGGTGCGGTATGGCAACCGGCGCAATCGCCTGCCTTCGCCAGATACTTGCCGCGCGCAATCAAGGCCTGATCGGCGGTCTGGCCGCACGCCTGTCTTGCAAACGAAAGCAGGCACATGACGATGACGAGGGCGGATCTCATCGGGTTCACCATGGCTTGCACGGCGAGACGATCAGCGCTGCCATCGCCGTCACGATCAGGCCGAGCACGAACATCGGACTGGCGAGCATTGCGACGCGATAAACAAAGCGTGCGGCCCTGCGATCCGGATTCGGCTCCTTGCCCTCGCCGGTTGATCGCCACCCGCGCCAGGCGGA
>NZ_JBSIPA010000623.1:0-3019 GCF_053574605.1 Caballeronia sp. M23-90
TTCACGGTTGCGATCGACGCGGGTCATGGCGGCGAGGATCCGGGCGCAATCGGCGGCGGCGGCACGTACGAAAAACATATCGCGCTCGATATCGCCAAGAAACTGCGCGCCAAGATCGATGCCCAGCCGAACATGCGCGCCATGATGACGCGCGACAACGACTTCTTCGTGCCGCTCAACGTGCGTGTGCAGAAGGCGCGCCGCGTGGGCGCGGACCTGTTTGTATCGATTCACGCCGATGCGTTCACCACGCCATCCGCGCGTGGGTCGTCCGTGTTTGCGTTATCCGATCATGGCGCATCGAGCGCGGCTGCACGCTGGATGGCGAACAAGGAGAACTCGTCGGATTCCATTGGCGGCATCAACGTGACAACCCAGGATGCAAGCGTCAACCGAGCGCTCTTCGACATGTCCACGACTGCCCAGATCCGCGATTCCATGCGCTATGGCAATTTCGTGCTCAACGAGATCGGCGATATCAACAAGCTGCACAAGGGCTCGGTGGAGCAAGCCGGCTTTGCCGTACTGAAGGCGCCGGATATTCCGTCCATTCTTGTGGAAACCGCGTTCATCAGTAACCCGGAAGAAGAGCAGCGCCTGAACGACGACGCGTATCGCGACAAGATGGCCAACGCGATCATGAAAGGCATCAAGCGATATTTCGCGGCGAACCCGCCCTTGGCGAAGAGCCGGATGACCTGAAGCAATGCACCATGCCGGCGTCTCAGCGCGCCGGCATCAACCGTTGCCTCAACCATCCACCGAACACATTCACGGCCAGCCCGGCCATAACCAGGACCGCGCCGACAAACTGCATGGAGCTCAGTCCTTCGTCGAGCAGCAGTGCGGCCGATGCCAGTCCCACAATGGGCACGAGCAGCGAGAACGGCGCCACCTGACTCGCCGGATAACGCCCCAGCAGCTTTCCCCACAGCGTGTAGCCGAGCATCGTCGCGATAAACGCCAGATACACGATCGCGAGAACCGACGTCGTGGAAATGGCCGCGAGGCTTGCCTCGATGCGCGCCGGCCCTTCCATCACCAATGACAAGGCCAGGAACGGCAGCGGCGGCACGAGGCTCGCCCACACGACAAGCGACAGCAAGTCGACCTTGCCCATGCGCTTGGTAATCACGTTTCCGATTCCCCACATTGCCGATGCCGCCACCGTCAGCAGAAAGCCCGCGACGGTCATGGCGTGACCCGCCTGCATGCCGATCACGGCGAGCCCGCACGCGGCAATCAGCAAGCCCAATATGTTCGGCCCGCGAATCTGCTCGCCCAGGATCATGGCCGCGAAGATCAGCGTGAAAAACGCCTGCGCCTGCAAGACGAGCGAGGCGAGACCCGCAGGCATGCCCACGGACATTGCGTAGAAGAGCAGCACGAACTGACCAAGCGAGATGGTCGCGCCGTATGCGAATACCCATAGAAAGGGAACGGCCGGGCGCTTGACGAAAAACACCGCCGGCACCGCCACCAGCGAGAATCGCAACGCCCCGAGCAGCATGGGCGGCACGCCGTGCAAACCGACCTTGATCACGACGAAATTCACGCCCCAGGCAAGAATCACGATCAGCGCGGACAACAAATCCCTTGGCGACGCAGCCATCTCCGTTAGTTGTATTCGATCTTCGCCGATCGTCTGGATCGCACGTGAATCGATACTTTAGCGGACGTTTTTGCAACTGCGTTGTACAAACTCACGGCATGGCCCATTCGGACAAGGCCACGCTGACAGTTTTGAACAAAGAAAAAGCGCTTGTACCGGGACCGGCACAAGCGCTTCTCAAGATCCCCGGGATTTACTTGCCCTGGCCGTTTTCCACTGCGGCGCTGGCGCCCGTTTCGACCGCCGGCGTTTTGCTCTTGTTAGCCGACAAGCCATTCGACGACTTGTTGGTCCCGTGGCGTTGCATACGATGTTTTTTCATCGGCGCAGAGGCGCCCGACATCGGTGCGGCGGTGGAGTCACCGGCCGTCGAGTTGTCGCTCGATGTCTGCGCGAAAGCGCTGCCGGTAGCAAGAAGTCCAGCCGTAAGGGCGATCAATAGCGTATTTTTGGTCATTATCAAAACTCCTGTCTTATGCAAAAGGGACGTTCAAGTGCTGCGGTTTTCAGGGATTGCGGTAACCATCTGCGTAACCACGAACCATAGGCCTTACGGCCTATCGCCGGATGACGCATGCATGCTTCAACCCGGCGCCCAGTAGAATTGCAGTTCCGAGCACGCAACCGAGCGTTCACATGTCTTCCACAATCGAAGCGTTTCTCAAGCCACACCAGCACGACGTCGGCAACCTTACAGTGCGGCGCGTGTTGCCCGCGCTAGCTGTCCGCACGGTCGGGCCGTTCATCTTCTTCGACCATATTGGTCCCGCAACGCTCGTGCCCGGCGTGGGGCTCGACGTCCGGCCGCATCCGCACATCGGGCTTGCGACGGTGACGTATCTGTTCGAGGGCGCGATCATGCATCGCGACAGCCTCGGTTCCTTGCAGAAGATCTCGCCCGGGGACGTGAACTGGATGACGGCGGGACGGGGTATCGTGCATTCGGAACGCACGCCGGACGAAGAACGCGCCGCAGGCCAGACCATGCACGGCATCCAGACGTGGATCGGCCTCCCGGTCGATGCCGAAGAGGTGGCGCCCTCGTTCGAGCATCATCCGGCCGCGACCCTTCCGCTAGTCGAACGCAACGGCGTGCGCTTGCGGGTGATCGCGGGCAGCGCTTTCGGCGAAACGGCGCCGACCACCAACTTCTCGCCGACGTTGTACGTCGCAGCCGAATTCACCCCGGACAGCGCCGTGACGCTCGATACAGAGCACGAAGAGCGCGGTGTGTATTTACTGGAAGGCGACCTCACCATCGACGGCGACGAAGTGCCGGGGGCGGTCCTTCGCCATCCTTGTCCTTCGATGGACGCTTCTGTTCCTGCGGACGCTTCGGGTCCTGGCCTTTATTTTCGCCATTGCCGTCGCCCCGCCCCCAGCGCGGGTCGTTGATCGAAAAGACGG
>NZ_JBSIPA010000624.1:0-3012 GCF_053574605.1 Caballeronia sp. M23-90
TGCGTAGCGCCAGCGAGACCTTGACCGCGCTCGATGCCGTGCTTTCCGCGGCGCAAAAGAGCCAAAATGTCGCGCGAGAAGCGCCAGAAGCGCCAGAAGCGCCGGTGGTGGCGAAGTCCGATCCGCAGGAACCGCCTGCCTTCGATGACATTCCGTGGATCGACGATCTTCCGCAACACATGCCGCCCGAACCGGAAGCCATCGATGAAACCGCGAACGACATCGCGTCCCTCGACTGGGACACGCTTGCCGCCCGCGTCTCCGTTTGCGAGCGCTGCAAGTTATGCGAGCGGCGCACGAACTCGGTTTTCGGCGTGGGCGACCGTGATGCCGACTGGATGCTGATCGGCGAAGCACCGGGCGAAAACGAGGACAAGCTAGGGGAGCCGTTCGTCGGGCAGGCGGGCAAGCTGCTTGACAGCATGTTGCATGCGGTGGCGTTATCGCGTGAAGACAATGTGTTTATCGCGAACGTGATCAAGTGCCGCCCGCCCGGCAACCGTAATCCTGAACTCGATGAAGTCGCGCGTTGCGAGCCGTATCTGAAGCGTCAGGTCGCACTGGTGAAGCCAAAGCTGATCGTCGCGCTGGGACGTTTCGCGGCGCAAAGTCTGCTGAAGACCGAGGCGAGCATTGCGTCGCTGCGCGGGCGGGTGCATGACTATGAGGGCGTGCCGGTCATCGTGACGTATCACCCCGCGTATCTGCTGCGCAGCTTGCCCGACAAAGCCAAGGCGTGGGCCGACCTGTGCCTCGCCCAGGCGACTTATCGCGAGTCGCTGAAGGTGGCGGACGGCGCGTGAGCTTCGCCGGCGCGGTTGCGCGATTCAACGATCCTGCCGTCCGGGATCTCGCGTGGCTGCTGTTCTCACCTGACTTGCTGAGCGCGTCACATGCGGGCGCGCCGCTCGCGTGTCCTGTCGAAAGCGATAAGCGCGCAGCCGTTTCAGGCTGGCTCGAAGCGCTCGATGACCATCCCGAAGCGCTTCACGCGCTGGTCCGCAAACCGTCGCTGAGACGGCTCGGTCTCTATGCCGAGGCCTTGCTCGAATACTTTTTGACGCATGGACCCGATGCACGGCTGATCGCCGCCAACGTGCCGTTGCGCGCAGCGGGGCAAACCCTCGGCGAGGTCGATTTCCTCTTGCACAACGCCCGGCGCGAACGTCTGCATTGGGAGCTTGCCGTGAAGTTCTATCTGCATATCGGCGAGGGTGCGGTCGCGTTATCCGATTATGTCGGACCCAATCTGCAGGATCGCTTCGACCTGAAGCATGACCGGCTCTTGCATCATCAACTCGGTTTGAGCGCGCGCGATGAATTCGCATCGCTCGGATTCGAAGGACCGTGGCGCGCTGAACTGTTCGTCAAGGGCAGGCTGTTTTATCGACAAGGCGCCGCGCCGACGCTGCCCCCCGAACTCGCCGACGATCATTTGCGCGGCTGGTGGATGACGGTATCGGAGTGGCAGGAGTCGAAAGGAGACGAGGCTTTTGCCGTTGTGCCGAGACTTGCGTGGCTGGCGGAACGGTCGTTGTCGAACGAAGAAGCCGGAACGCTGACCTTCGATGCCGGCGCGCTGACATCGCCGACCATGGTCGCAAATTACGACCGGAGCGCCGGCGATATCTGGCGCGAGCGCTCGCGTGGTTTTATCGTGCCGGATGAATGGCCCGAACGCGCGCTGCGTTATGCGCGCCTCACCACCACTTGAAGAAATGATGCACAGGCCCGACGCCGTGCCCGACTTCGAGTCGCGCGCTCTGTTCGATCGCGCCGGTCAGATAAAGCTTGGCATCGGCGGTTGCGGCGGCGAGCGAGTCGCGCTGCGGCAATAACGCGGCGATCGACGACGACAACGTGCATCCCGTCCCGTGCGTGTTTTTCACCGGCACGCGCGGACCGCCCAGCCGTAGCGAACCACTTGCCTCGATGAGCCAGTCGGGACTGTCGGGGGCGCTCAGATGGCCGCCTTTCATCAGCACGGCCTTCGCACCCATCGCCCGCAGCGCTTCGCCCTGGCGCACCATTGTTTCTTCGTCTTCCGCTGACACGTCGTTCAATAGCGCCGCCGCTTCCGGCAGGTTCGGCGTGACGATGGTGGCCAGCGGCAATAATTCATCGCGTAACGCGGCGACGGCTTCCGGTGCGAGCAACGCATGATGACTCTTGGAAATCATGACCGTGTCGAGCACGACATGCGCCGGTTGGTATCGACGCAACGCTATCGCAACCGCGCGCACCACATCGGCGTTGGCGAGCATGCCGATCTTCACGGCATCGATACGGATATCGTCGAAAACAGCGTCCAGTTGCGCCGTGACGAACGACGCATCCGGCGTGTGGATCGCCGTCACGCCGCGCGTGTTTTGCGCGGTGAGGGCGGTGATCACCGACAAACCATATGCGCCGAGCGCCGAAAACGCCTTCAAGTCGGCCTGGATACCCGCACCGCCGCCCGAGTCGGAACCGGCGATGGTGAGAACGTTGGGGATCGAATGGGTCATGATGTCCGGGAATTTTCAGCGCGCAATTGCTGCGCGGCGAGACGTGGATCGGCGGCCTTGCAGATCGCCGATACCACCGCGATTCCGCCCGGTTTTGCGCGTTTGACATACCCGGCGTTGCTCAACTGGATGCCGCCGATAGCCACCGTCGGATGCAACGACCGCGCACACAGCGCCGCGATTCCTTCTATACCCAGCGCCGCCGATGCATCCGGCTTCGTGGGGGTGTCGAACACGGGTCCGACACCGACGTAATCGATCATCGTGCCGAGCGGATTGGCGTCATCGACTTCGCGTTCATTCGATACCGACAGACCGATCAACGCACGCGGTCCGAGCAGCTTCCGGGCGACCTCCGGCGGCAGATCCTTCTGCCCGATATGCACGCCATCGGCGCCGCAGGCGAGCGCGACATCGATGTGATCGTTGATGATCAGCGGCACGCCAAACTGGCGCGTGATCGGCAGCAGATCCGAGGCGAGCGCGAGCCACGCGCGCTTGTGCA
>NZ_JBSIPA010000625.1:0-3005 GCF_053574605.1 Caballeronia sp. M23-90
TCGTCGGTGGCGGCGCTGACCGCCATGATCGAGCGCGGTCTGGCGGTGGTCCGCTGAGTCCTATTCCTCGTCGGCCGGAGCAGGACCGGACGCGCTTTTGACTACCGCATAGCGCGCCAGCGTGGCTTTGCGGGCGGTATCGTGATCGACGACAGGCATCGGATATTCCGCGCCCAAAGCGATTTTCGCGGCCTTCAGCGCGTCCGGCTTGGCTTTCCACGGCGCGTGGATGTCCTTGTCCGAGAGCGCGGCGAGTTCCGGCACGTAATGGCGGATGAACTTGCCCTTGGCATCGAATTTCTCCGACTGCGTGATCGGATTGAAAATGCGGAAATACGGCTGGGCGTCGCAGCCGCTGGACGACGCCCATTGCCACCCACCATTATTCGATGACAACTCGAAGTCGTTCAGCAGCGACTCGAAATACCGTTCCCCGCGACGCCAGTCCAGCCCGAGATCCTTTGTCAGAAAACTTGCAACGACCATCCGCAACCGGTTGTGCATATAGCCGGAAGAGTTGATCTGGCGCATGGCGGCATCGACCAGCGGATAGCCCGTGCGGCCTTCGCACCACGCGGCGAAATTGCTTTCGGCCACCTCACCGGTTTCCCATTCAATGCGGTCGTACACCGGCTTGAATGCCTTGTGGTCGCCGGGCACGCCGACTTGTGGAAAATGGTGCAGCACTGAGAAATAAAAGTCGCGCCAGATGAGTTCGGACAGCCACGTTTCTGCGCCGCGATTGCCGTGGCGTTGGGCGTCGTGCGCGGTCCGGGCCAGGGCGCGTATGGAAATGGTGCCATGCCTCAAGTGCACGCTGAGATAGCTCGGCCCTTTGACTCCGGGAAAATCCCGCGTCCGGTCGTAGTCGGTCATGCGGTCGCGGAAGTCGTCGAAAAGCTGGTACGCGCCGCTCGTGCCTGCGGGCAACGCAGGCGCGTGCTCTTTGCTGAACCCGAGCGACTCCAGCGATGGAATCCCGTGCTTCACGCCCGCCGGCGACTTCGCCAACGCCGAGAGATTTTCCTCCGACGCATACGGTTTCAGCGCATCCGGCGTAAGCGATGCCAGCCAGTTGCGCTTGTACGGCGTAAAAACCGTGTACGGCTTGCCGGCGCCGGTCAGCACATCGTCCTGGTGGAAAATGGTCTGGTCCTTGAACGTGAAAAACGCAACGTCGGCGCTCGCCAGCTTTTTCTCGATACCCTCGTCGCGCGCTTTGGCGGACGGCTCATAATCGCGATTGGCGAACACGGCGTTCACGCCGCATTCGCGCACGAGTTCGGGAATTTCATGCGACGGCATGCCGTGACGCACCATCAGCCCGCCGCCAGCCTCGCGCAGGGTTTGGTCCAGTTCAATCACACTTGCGTGAATGAACGGTACGCGCCGATCGTTTTTCGGCAGAGGCGACAGAATTTCGCGGTCGAAAACGAAGGCGCACAGCACCCGGCGACAGCGTGTTAGTGCGTGATAGAGTGCAGCATGGTCTGCCACGCGCAGGTCTCGTCGAAACCAGACTAGCCCCAGTTCAAAGTCGGCCATCAAGTATCGCCTTTGTTAAAATCCGAATTATGTCCAAGACACCCGATCGCATCAATTTGACGAATCAGTTCCTGATCGCCATGCCCAGCATGGCCGATCCCACGTTCTCGGGGACTGTAGTCTACCTTTGCGATCACAGCGAGCGTGGTGCGCTCGGCCTGGTGATCAACCGGCCGACCGACATCGACCTCCAATCGCTTTTCAACCGTATCGACCTGAAGCTCGAGATCGAGCCGCTCGTGCATTTGCCCGTCTATTTCGGCGGACCGGTGCAGACCGAGCGCGGTTTCGTGCTCCACGATCCCGCCGACGGCGATGTCTATACATCGTCCATGAGCGTGCCGGGCGGCCTCGCCATGACCACGTCGAAAGACGTGCTCGAGGCGGTCGCAAGCGGCAAGGGTCCCGAGCGCTTCCTGCTCACGCTCGGCCATGCCGGCTGGGGCGCGGGGCAGCTCGAAGAGGAAATCGCGAAGAACGGCTGGCTGACGGTCGAAGCTGATCCGCGCATCGTCTTCGACGTACCCGCGGAGGACAAGTTGCAGGCGGCGCTCTCATTGCTGGGCGTTTCGCTTTCCATGTTGTCGGGCGAAGCGGGCCACGCATGACGGGTGACGGCCAGGCTGGAAGCCGTATCGAAGCTACGTTGCTCGCCTTCGATTACGGCGAAAAGCGCATCGGCGTCGCGGTTGGCAATACCTTGACGCGTCATGCGCGCGCGTTGACGGTGCTTGAAAACCGCAGCCGGGAATATCGCTTCGAGGCGGTGGGGCAGTTGATTGCAGAGTGGAATCCGCGCACGGTGATCGTCGGTTTGCCGATGCACCCCGACGGCACGCCGCACGAAATGACGCAGCTTGCCACGCGCTTCGGCAATCAGTTGAACGGCCGGTTCAGCGTGCCGGTGAGCTGGGTGGACGAGCGGTATTCGTCAGTGGAAGCGAAGGCCGAATTGAAACGCAACGGCGTGAAGATGAACGCGAAGGGCCGTTATGACGACATTGATGCCGAAGCCGCCCGCGTCATTCTCCAACAGTATTTCGACCAACTTTCCGACGATCAATCATGAGTTCCATTGACGCCGAGGCGTTGTATCGCGAGTTGCTCGGGCAGATTCGCGCGGCTTACGGCGAGTCGCTCTCGCAAGCGGGTGGTCCGGTGCTCGCCGGCATTTACAGCGGCGGCGTATGGCTCGCCACGCGGCTTGCGAAAGACCTGAACGTGGCGCAGTTCGGCGTGGTGAACGTGGCGCTGCATCGCGATGACTACGCCAAGAAGGGCCTGCATAGTCAGGCGAGCCCGACGTCCCTGCCGTTCGAAATCGATAACGCGAAAATCCTGCTGATCGACGACGTGCTGTCCACCGGACGCACCGTGCGCGCAGCGGTCAACGAGCTCTACGATTACGGCCGTCCCGCGCAGGTGGAACTCGCCGTGCTCGCCGATCGCGGCGGCCGCGA
>NZ_JBSIPA010000626.1:0-3004 GCF_053574605.1 Caballeronia sp. M23-90
TAGGGCTGGAGCACGGCGCTAGTTTTCATCGATATTGCGTGGGGCGCCGTTGCCAGCGCAATCGCATGTGCGATCGCTGTGGCGGAGACGACGCGAGTGGTATCGGCGAGTTGAAACGCCGCTAATCAGGAATGCCCCGAGAGCGACGCGACTTCAGCCGAAGCATCCGATGCAGACGTGTCCGGTAAAGCCAGATCCTCCGCCTTTACCGCCGCTCGCGAGGCGCGGGACGCCGCACAAGTCGCCCGGGAAGCAAGCAAACGGACGCTGGCGGCGGAAAAGGCGGAGGATCTGGCTTTACCGGACACGTCTGCATCGGATGCTTCGGATGAAGACGCGTCGCTCTCGGGGCATTCCTGATTAGAGGCGTTTCAACTCGCCGATACCACTCGCGTAGTCACCGCCACAGCGATCGCACATGCGATTGCGCTGGCAACGGCGCCCCACGCAATATCGATGAAAACAAGCGACGTGCTCCAGCCCTTGAGCGTCGCGAGATTCGTCAGGTCGTACGTGGCGTATGCAACGATCCCGAACAACGCGCCGCTGATCAGTCCGCGCATGACGCTCTCTTCGGTTACGCCCGGCACGACACAAAAATAAACCAGGCCGACTATATAAATCACGTAGAAGATGGCCGCAGCGCCGAAGTTCGGTTTAGGCAGCAGCAAGTCACCTATTTCACGCTGATAGATATTTCGCGAAACCACGCCGAGCCAGATGGCATCGAGGATCAGGAACACGACGGCGGTGGCCACAAAAGCAACAACTAACGTCTTTGACATGAGCATTCCGGTACGTTGAGCAAAGCGTGAAAGATATGTGATTTTCCGGACTCGGGCACAAGGTGTACCGTGGTGAATGCGGTGCCTGTTAAGTCCGGTTTAAGCCGATGCATGGTTTAATGCACCGGCCCGGATGCAAAGACGAAAACCCGACCTTGTCAGGTGCAAAAAAGCTCGCAACAAAGTGTATCGGCGAGCTTGCAATTACCGCGCCCGGCCCGACTTACCCGACGCGTGGCGCAACGAGCGCTGCGTTAGAGCAACTTTAAGCATGCGTTCAACAGATGTTGAACGTTGCAGCACGGCTCGCTGAGGGACCCGTCCCGAAGCAGCCGAATCAATTTTCAGGAGGAAACTCATGTCGCTTTTGGATTCCATCTCGCGCACCGTCAAGGGCCTGTTGAACGACGCCGCCGACACCGTGCAGGACCCGTCGCGAGACGCTCGTCAGATCGTGCGCGAACTCGACGACAGCATCGCGAAAGCCGAGAACTCGCTGATCGAAATCGAGGCGCAGGTCGCCACGCAGCAAAGCAAGCGCGATGTCGCCGCCGAAAAGGCCAAGAAGTACGAGGAAGGCGCGAAGCGCGCGCTGCAAAGCGGCGACGAAGCGCTCGCACGTGAAGCGCTGAGCGCGCAAGCCAACGCTGAATCCGAACGCGACGCACTGGCTGCCGAATTGACGACGCTGGTGCCATCGACGGATCATCTCAAGCAGCAAATCAACGACATGCGCCAGCGCCGCAACGAGCTCAATTCGCGCTCGAACATTTTGCAGGCGAAGCAGGAGATTGCGACTGCGAAAGACGTGGCCGCTACGGCGCTGGGCGGTATCGGCGGGAAGAACCTGTCAGAAGACTTTCAGAAGCTCGAAGACAAGGTGCAGCTATCAAACGCGCGTTCCGATGCCCGGCTGAACTCTGCCGATCAGAAGAGCGGCAAGGCGCTTGAAGACAAACTCGCAGCTCTCACGCGTGGACCATCGGTGGAAGATCGCCTCGAAGCGTTGAAGAAGCAGATGAACACGCCAGCGCAGTGACCAGGAAGTAGCGGCGCGAAACTTGCGCCGGTTTGACGAAGGGTATCGAACACCCTTCAGGACGCAGCGGCCGGTGAAATCATCGAGTCCGCTGCGGGCAACACTGGATATTGCATCGACATGTCGCACGAAATGGAGACGGGTGCGAACGCCCCGGTCCGCTGATGAAAAAATATGTGATGGCAGTGGCTGCGTCGCTGATGCTGGTTTCGGCTGCGGCGTTCGCCGTACCGAGCGCCGGCCAGATCGAGCAGTCGATGACGCAAGGCAACTGGGCTCAGGCCGACTCCCAGTTGAACGAAGTGATCCAGGCGCATCCGAACAATGCCAAGGCGCATTATCTGTATGCGCAGGTGCTGGACCGCGAAGGCCGTCCAGCCGATGCGCTCGCCCAGATCCAGCAGGCGAAGACGCTGGACCCCGCGATCAAGTTCACCGACCCGTCGCGCTTCAACGCGATGGAAGCGCGGATTCGCTCCGACGCGAACCGCGTGAATTCATCGTCCAATTTGGGTGGGCAGACGAACGAGCGGTCCACGGGTAATGCGGTGACATCGGTGACGCGCAATCCGTTTAACCAGGGCGCGGTTGCAGCACCCGAAAAACACGGCCCGTCCATGGGAATGTGGGTGTTGCTCGCGATCGTGGTGGCCGGAATTGCGCTGGTGCTGCGATGGGGTCTGAAACGCGCGCGCTCGAACGAAGACGGTCAGGCCGATACCGATCGCCGCGCGCAACTCAAACGCGCGACCGAACTGCTCAACGATGTCCGCTCGCTCAAGCTTGACGTGCGTTTATCGACGCAACCGGGTCACGAAGCGATGCTGAAGGAAGTGGAAGGCATCGAGACGCAATTGCGACAGATGGTCGAAGCGCTGTCCAATTCGAAGAATCCCGTGCCGCCCTATGCGATCGAGGATTTGGCGAGTCAGATCGACAGCGTCAGGGCACGTTCGGAGGGACGCCCTGATCCGCGTGCAGCAGCGCCCGCGGCGAACGTCAACGACAACCAGTCGGTCTATGCGCAGGAAGCGGAGCGCTTCGGGCGCACGCCGCCGGGACAGCCGCCCTATTCGCCTTATCCGCAGCAACAGCCGCCGGTTGTCATTCAGCAAGGCGGCGGCGGTTTTGGCGGCGGACTGGGCGGATTGCTGGGCGGCGTCCTGCTTGGTGAAGCGCA
>NZ_JBSIPA010000627.1:0-2998 GCF_053574605.1 Caballeronia sp. M23-90
ACTTTCGGCATCCTGGTCGTGTTGCTGATCCTGTGCAGCATTGCATCGCCACAATATTTCCTCACCCGCGACAACCTCGTGCAGGTCCTGTTGCAAAGCTCCGTCATGGTGTTGCTCGCGTGCGGCGGAGCAAAACGACACCGAAGACGAAAGCCGTTACGTCGATGCGCTCCCCGCGAATGACAACGCCCGCATTCCCCTCACGCCCGCGCAGATATTCCGGCAGCAAGCGGAGCTTGGCGAACCGCTGCCGGCGCGAGAGGTTTCGGCGCGCGCGTTGCCGTCGGCGATGAGGACGAACGTCGGAGAAGGCGAGGCCGATTTGCGCGGGGTCGAAATGTCGCTTCCGGATCTCTCGCCGGGACAGGTCAAAGCGCTGCGTGAACGCGCCGGTTCGCTGGGGCTCGCGAAGCAGGGATTGCCGCTCACCGGTGTGGTCGCGCCTCACGCGCTGCCTGCCGATATCGCCGTGGCCGGCGGTTACCGTGTGCGGATCGCGCCCTCGGGCGTGTCGATCGACGCTTACGATGCAGCCGGTCTTTACTACGGCGTGCAGACCGTATTGTCGCTGGCGCCGGCGGGCGGCGGACGCATTCCCGCAATGACCATCGAGGACGCGCCGCGCTACGGCCATCGCGGCATGATGGTCGATGTCGCGCGCAACTTCCGGCAACCCGCCACGCTGCGCCGCCTGATCGACCAGATGAGCGCTTACAAGCTCAATCGCCTGCATCTGCATTTGTCCGACGACGAAGGCTGGCGCATCGAGATCCCGGGTCTGCCCGAGCTGACGGCAATCGGCGCCCGGCGTTGTCACGACCTCGGCGAAACCCGTTGCCTCATTCCCCAGCTTGCTTCCGGCCCGGACAACCGCTCAGGCGGCGGCTTCCTGACGCGCGACGAATACATTGCGTTGCTGCGATACGCCAATGATCGTTTCGTGGAGGTCATTCCCGAAATCGACATGCCCGGCCACTCCCGCGCGGCCGTGGTCGCCATGGAAGCGCGGTATCGGCGGCTGCATGCGGCGGGCAACGAGCAGGAAGCGAACGCCTTCCGCCTGATCGATCCTGACGATACGTCGAACACGCTTTCGGTGCAGTTCTATGATCGACGCAGCAATCTGAATCCCTGCTCGAGCGGCGCGCTGAACTTTGCGGGCAAGGTGATTGGCGAGATTGCCGCGATGCATCGCGAAGCGCAGGCGCCGTTGAACGTATGGCATTTTGGCGGCGATGAAGCGAAGAACATCCTCCTCGGCGCGGGTTTTCAGGCGCGCGACGGGAAGGACGCGGACAAGGGCCGTATCGATATGGCGGCGCAAGACAAACCGTGGGCGCGTTCGCCAATGTGCACGGCCTTGCTCAAGCAAGAGGGCATCGAATCGGTCGACGAGTTGCCATCGAGGTTTGCCCGTCAGGTGAGCTCGCTCGTGAACGCGAACGGCATTGAAACAATGGAGGCGTGGCAGGACGGTTTGAAGCATGCCGCCGGTCCACGCGACTTTGCGACGAAGAATGTGATGGTCACGTTGTGGGACACACTTTTTTGGGGCGGCGCGGAAACGGCGCGAAGCTGGAGCGCGAAGGGCTATCTCGGGATTCTGGCCTTGCCCGATTACTTGTACTTCGATTTCCCGTACACACTCGATCCACACGAGCGTGGCTACTACTGGGGATCGCGTGCAACGGACAGCTTCAAGACGTTCTCGCTCGCGCCGGACAACCTGCCGCAGAACGCCGAAGTGATGCCGGATCGCGAGGGCAAGCCCTTTGAGGTGACGAGCAATGGCCCGGCGGCGCATGTCTATGGTATGCAAGGTCAGGCGTGGGCCGAAGTGATACGCACGGACCAGCAGTTCGAATACATGGTGTATCCGCGTCTGCTGGCGCTGGCCGAACGCGCGTGGCATCGGGCGGAATGGGAGCGGCCATATAAGGAAGGCGAGCGCTACAAGCTCGGGGACACCGACCTGGTCGACAAACGTGCGTTGGCTCGCGACTGGCAGGGCTTTGCGAGTGTCGTTGAACAGCGCGAGCTGCCAAAACTGAAACTCGCGGGCATTGGTTATCGGTCGCCCAAGCGAGAGGTTGCAGAGACCGGCATCGAAAAGCGCGATTGACGCTAACAGGTTCGCAACGGGGCATCAGTGAGCCTTAAGTCCCGTTTAAGCCCCGCCCCGCGTGTCCCGGCTAGAATAAACGTCCGGGCCGCGAGGTCGCCAAGCTTAGAGCCGCAGAGCGAATCATGCGAATCCTGCTAGTTGAAGACGACAGAATGATTGCGGAAGGCGTCCGCAAGGCCCTGCGCAGCGACGGCTTTGCGGTCGACTGGGTGCAGGACGGCGAGGCCGCCCTGACAGCCGTCGGAGGCGAACCCTACGACCTGATGCTGCTCGACCTGGGCCTGCCAAAACGCGACGGCCTCGACGTTCTCAAAAGCCTGCGCGCCAAGGGCAACACGCTTCCGGTATTGATCGTCACGGCACGGGATTCTATCGCCGACCGGGTCAAGGGGCTGGATGCCGGCGCCGACGATTACCTCGTCAAACCCTTCGATCTCGATGAACTCGGCGCCCGCATGCGCGCGCTGATCCGCCGCCATGCAGGCCGCGGCGATTCGCTGATCCGCCACGGCGCCCTGACGCTCGATCCCGTAGGCCATCAGGTCACGCTCGAAGGCAATGCCATCGCACTTTCGGCGCGTGAATTTGCGTTGCTCGAAGCCCTCATGGCGCGCCCCGGCGCCGTCCTGTCCAAAAGCCAGCTCGAAGAAAAGATCTACGGCTGGGGCGAGGAAATCGGCAGCAACACGGTCGAGGTCTACATCCATTCGCTGCGCAAGAAGCTCGGACCCGACCTCATCCGCAACGTCCGCGGACTCGGCTATATGGTGTCGAAGGAAGCCTGATGCATTCAATTCGACGCCAACTGCTGGTGTGGCTGCTGGCGTTGGTTATCGTCGGCGTGGGGTTTGCGGGCTGGCTGATCTACCGGCA
>NZ_JBSIPA010000628.1:0-2967 GCF_053574605.1 Caballeronia sp. M23-90
TCGTGCGCGTGCACCACGTCGGGTCGCCACGTTGAATCGGCGCCGTGGGCAATGCGCGCTGCCGCCCAGCCGAGCAATGCGAAACGCCGGTCGCTATCGGCATATTGAGTGTGCGATGCATCCAGATACGGATTGCCGGGCCGGTTGTAGAAGGGATCGGCGCGCACGATGTACACCACGATCGCATGCGGCTCCAGCACGCCGCGTTCGAGCCTGACATTTCCCAGTCCGAACGCCGGACCGAGATCCGCTACGTGCTCGATCTGCGTCAAACCCGCCACAACAGAGGGAAACGCCGGCAGGACCACCCGGGCATCCGTGCCCAGCTGCATCTGGGCCGGCGGCAAGGCGCCCACTACATCGGCGAGGCCGCCGGTCTTCAAAAGCGGATACATTTCCGCTGCAACATGCAGCACGCATACGGTCATCGGTTCCCCATTGGCTGGTTGCGCTGAACGGTATTGTCCGCTCAGTCTTTCACGCACGCAGTTTAGCGAACTATGACTGCTTTGCTTGTCCGAGACGTGTCAACGCCTCTTGCGTGACCAGCACCACACCGCTTTCCGTCCTGTAGAACCGCTCCGCGTCGTACTGGGGATCCTCGCCGATCACAAGCCCCTCCGGCAGCGTGCAACCCCGGTCGATCACCACCTTCTTGAGCCGGCAACTCGACCCCACCGTGACTTGCGGCAGCAACACGGCTTCATTGATGTGACAGAACGAATTCACCCGTACCGCCGATGAAAACACCGACCGCGACACTTGCGACCCCGCGATCACGCAACCGCCGCACACCAGCAGGTTGTTGATCGCGCCTTGCTGTCCGTGCAGGTCGCGTACGAACTTGCCCGGTGGCAACTGTTCCTGATTGGTCCAGATCGGCCAGCGCCGGTCGTAGAGATCGAGCGCGGGTATCGTCGATGCCAGGTCGAGATTAGCCGCCCAGTACGCGTCGACGGTGCCCACATCGCGCCAGTACGGCGGTGCGTTGGGATCGGTTTCCGACGTCACGCACGACATGCCGAACGGATGAGCGATCGCCCTGCCGCTCGTCACTACGCGCGGCAGAATGTCCTTGCCGAAGTCGTGGTCCGTCTCGGACGTAAGAATGTTTTCCTCGAGCAACTGGTAGAGATACTTCGCGCTGAACACATAGATGCCCATGCTCGCAAGCGCGATGTCGGGCTTGCCGGGCATGGCGGGCGGATCTTCGGGCTTTTCCAGGAACGCGGTGATGCGGCGTTGTGCATCGACGTGCATCACACCGAACGCGGTCGCTTCCATGCGCGGCACTTCAATACAGCCGACCGTGCAATCCGCGCCGCTCTCCACATGGTCGAGCACCATGCGCGTGTAGTCCTGCTTGTAGATGTGATCGCCCGCCAGCACGACTATGTATTCCGGGCCGATCGAACGAATGATGTCGAGATTCTGGAACACGGCGTCCGCCGTCCCGCGATACCAGCTTGCATCGACACGTTGCTGTGCCGGCCAGATATCGATGAATTCATTGAATTCGCCACGGAGGAAACCCCAGCCGCGCTGCAGGTGGCGCAACAGCGAATGCGCCTTGTATTGCGTCACGACGGCGATGCGCCGGATGCCCGAATTCAGACAGTTGGACAACGCAAAGTCGACGATCCTGTATTTGCCGCCGAAGTGCACCGCCGGTTTGACGCGTTTGTTCGTCAGTGCGCCGAGGCGCGTGCCGCGACCGCCTGCAAGGACGATGGCCAACGTGTTTTTCTGCAAATCGGTGTGACTTTGCGACAACTTCTCTCTGTTCAGCGTCTCCATACTGACCTCCTCTTTTGCGGCCTGTGCGGCCTGTTTCTGATTGTTCCCGGCCTGTCCCATCAATTCGAACCAAAGAATTCGGATTTCCTCCAGAAGATTCGAATGGCTTGGAAATACAGCGCGTGGGATTGATTCTGCTGCAAAGGTAAATAGTTCGCACCTGCTTTTCAGCGTTGAATGGACAAAGATCTAGGTGGTGGCGGATGGGGCTGTGGAAGGCCGGTCAAACGCTTGGCATTCCGAGGGTTTCAGGCACCCTGAGCAATCACCGTGCCAAACGAGGCTGCTCGGAGCGTTAACGTGTCAGGGGGAAGGAAAAATCTGCTTTCCGGCGCGTCACGAAGCCACGCGCCACGGCACAATGACGTGCGGTGCGCCAGGCCTCGGCACATATGGCGCCGCGACCGATCCGCCACATTGGCCAATGACGAAAAAAACATCATGAACAACGTCCTCAGTATTCAGTCGCACGTCGTGTTTGGTCACGCAGGCAACAGCGCAGCCGTCTTCCCCATGCGCCGCATGGGTGTGAACGTCTGGCCGCTCAACACCGTGCAGTTTTCCAACCATACCCAATACGGGCGCTGGACCGGCAGTGCTGTCGACGCCGGCGAGCTCACGCGCGTGATCGAAGGCGTCGGCGCCATCGGCGTACTTTCTCGATGCAATGCCGTGCTGTCCGGATATCTCGGCGCGCCCGACCAGGCCGCGGCGGTGGTCGAGATCGTCAGGATGGTCAAGGCCGTGAATCCCAAAGCGCTCTACTACTGCGATCCGGTCATGGGTGCGGCGACCGGTTGCATCGTGGAGCCGGGAATCCAGGAGTTTCTCGTCACCACCATGCCCGGGATCTCCGATGCCATGACGCCGAATCACGTCGAGCTGCAGAAGCTGACCGGCCGCACAATCGAGACCGTGGAAGAAGCCGTCGAAGCGTGCCGGGAACTCATTGCGCGCGGTCCGAAGGTCGTGCTGGTCAAACATCTGATCGACAGGAACAGCCGCGCCAACACCTTCAACATGCTCGCCGTGACCGAAAGCCAGGCGTGGTTCGCGCAGCGGCCGCTCTATCCGTTCGCGCGCCAGCCGGTCGGTGTGGGCGACCTGACGAGCGCGGGGAACAGCTCGGTCGGGTGCGCGATTTCTTCTTGTGCCGCGACGATTTCGAGA
>NZ_JBSIPA010000629.1:0-2955 GCF_053574605.1 Caballeronia sp. M23-90
TCACGGCGCCTGCGGCGACCGCGGCGAAGAAGCGCCATTGCATGGGTTTATCGTCGGGCGCCGAGCCGATGTGCCCCACCGTATTGCGCATCACCGCGAAGTTGATCAGGCCCAGCACCATGCCCGCGAAACACACGGCAAACGCGACGTGCCAGCCCCAATGATCCTTGATCCACGGCGTGGCGAGCATCGAAATGGTCGAACCGATGTTCACCGCCATGTAGTAGATGGTGAATGCGCTGTCGAGGCGCGCGTCGTCACCCTCGTGGATGCGCCGCACGAGGTTCGCCGCGTTCGCCTTGAACAAGCCGTTGCCGACCACGATCACGCCGAGCGCCGCATACATATAGCCAAGCGATTCGAATGGAATCGCGAGCATCAGATATCCCGATGCCAGCACGCACGCGCCGAAGATCATGGTGCGGCGCGCACCGAGCACCTTGTCGCCGATCCAGCCGCCGATGGCCGGCGCGGAGAATACGAGCGCCGTGAAGGCGCCCCATGTGAGGTTCGCGTGTTCATCGGTGAAACCGATCTTGTCGATCATGAACAAGACGAGCAACGCGGCCATGCCGTAATAGCCGAAACGTTCCCACATCTCGATCAGGAAAACAGTCGTAAATGAGCGCGTCTGCGACGTGCCGGACGAGTGTGAAATCATGGTAAATCTCGATCAAGTTCAACAGCACTCGTGAACTAAAACTAAAGGAATGTTTGAGCCTGACTCATTCATGCAGGAGTCCGACTTATCGCGAGCGGCGATTATCCCAGCACGATCGGTAAATGTGTCGCAAAGCCTTGCACATACAGCGTTCAACATTTTGAGATGACGGCAGCAATGCAAATCGATTGACCATCGTCAAGACGTGGTGCGATCGGGAGGCGGCGTTGCGCCGTTTCGCGGATTGCCGTGTGCGCGCTGTGAACGCTCGAAACTCGTGATAACTTTCCTGCTTTGCCTCACTCACTGGATTGCATTCACATGAACACCATCAAGGCGATTCTCACGGGTCATACGCGCGGTCTTGGCGCTGCGTTGGCCGACACGCTGATCGCGCGCGGCATTGCGGTGCTGGGCGTATCGCGTACCCGGAGCGCGGTGCACGCATCGGGTTTGTTGCAGGAAGTGGAACTCGATCTCGCCGATATCAACGCACTGCAAACGTGGATTGAAACGGGCGCGCTGAAGCGTTTCGTGGACGGCGCGCACACCGTGGTGCTGATCAACAACGCGGGCATGTTGCAGCCGGTGGGTCCTGTCGAAGGACAGGATGTCGGTGCGATCGGACGGTCCGTGAGTTTGAACGTGGCTGCGCCATTGATGTTGTCGGCGGCTGTGGCGGCGTCGGCGCCAAGCGTTTCCGACCGGCGGATCGTGCATATTTCGAGCGGCGCCGCGCGCAATGCGTATCCCGGCTGGAGCATCTATTGCGCGACGAAAGCAGCGCTGGATCACCACGCACGCGCGGTCGCGCTGGACCACAACCGTGCGTTGCGCATTGGCAGCGTGGCGCCTGGGGTTATCGATACGGACATGCAAGCCGAGATTCGCGGCACGGGCCTGGATGCGTTTCCGCTGCGTGAAAAATTCGATGACCTCAAGCGCAGCGGCCAGCTTTCCACGCCCGCCGACGCCGCGCGAAAAGTGCTCGACTATGCGTTGAGCGACGCGTTCGGCGAAACGCCCGTGACGGATGTGCGCGAATTGGCGTGATCGCCACGAATGGCCTCTTGCGACAATGCATCGGCCGCGGTGTTGCGGTGGCGCGGGATCCACTGAAGACGAACATCGGCGAGTTGCGCGATCAGCTCACGCGCTTGCGTTGCGTAGGAACTGAGCGCGGGCGCGCTGCAGGTTGCATCGCGCAGCACGTCCTCTATGACAACCTGACTGTCACCGTGAATGACGAGTTTTTCCGGTGCCGGTTGCTGCGATAACGCCGCTTCGAGCACCGCGATCAGCGCGAGATATTCAGCCTTGCAGCTATCGCCGTGACCGGCAATCGCGCTGATCGTGACGACCTCGCCATCGGGACTTTCGAGCATTCCGCCGATACCGATCTTCCCCGGGTTCGGATGCGCCGATCCGTCGAACCACGCGTGCCACGCGGTGGCATCGCGGGTTGAAGGCTGCCGGTTTCGTGCGAGGCGTACCACGCGGGCAGCCGAGCGTTCTTCACGCCGAAGCTGCGCGGCATGAAGCGCCGCTGCCCTTTCCAGACGCCGCGCCTTGACCAGATCTGCGAGCGTTGCTGCGCCCGCCGACTTTTCGAGCGTCTGCGCCAACGCGGCGTGGGCGGAAAGCGCCGTAAGCTTCGCCAGGCGCCGGCTCATCGCGCGTTCGCGTTTATAGGCAATCTGGAACAGCTCGTCGAACTCGAACATATCGGGAAATAAGGTGGCCGAATGCCGAGCTTAACAATTTTTCGACGAACCTATCTTGGGGGCGCCGCGATCACCAGCGCAGCACGACGATTCTCGGCGCCCGTGACGTTGGTTTGCCCGCTGAGATTCTCCCCCGGCGTCGCTGTCACGACCCGCGCTTCAACGCTCACTTGCGGGTACGCGGAAAGCGTATCGGCGGGATTGATTGCAAACGTGTCATCGAGTATGACCGTGGCCGGCAATTCGCTCGCGGATAAATGACGCTCGGCCAGCAACGTGTTCCCCGCACCCTGCGTGTGTGCGCTCAGAATCACGGTTGCATCGGGCGGGGCATGCACGCCGTCGGCGAGTTGCAGCGTCACGGTGACGGCGCTCATGCTCAACGCTTCATCGATATTCTTCTGCGCCTGGACCGCAGTCGGCGACGCAGCATCGAGTGTGGAAATCAGACGCCGCCAATAAGCGATCGCGATCGCAAAACGCCGCGCCTCGAACGCCGCCGATGCCGCCAGAGCCAGCGCTTTCGGATTAGACGGTTCGATGGCCAGCGCCGCTGCAATCTCATCGGAA
>NZ_JBSIPA010000062.1:0-21921 GCF_053574605.1 Caballeronia sp. M23-90
TCGGCGCTGGCGGCGGGCAACGCGTGCGTGGTGAAACCGGCAGAAGACGCGTGTTTATCGATATTGCGGATCGCCGAGCTCGCCGCCGAAGCCGGATTGCCGGAGGGAGCACTGAACATTGTCACGGGCTATGGATACGAAGCCGGAGCGGCGCTCGCGCGGCACGCGGGTATCGATCACATCTCGTTCACCGGGTCGCCGGTAACGGGTGCCGCCGTTGTCAAGATGGCCGCCGATAACCACGTGCCCGTCACCCTCGAACTCGGCGGCAAGTCGCCGCAGATCGTCTTCGCCGATGCCGATTTCGACGCCGCCATCCCGGTCCTGGTTTCGGCGATCGTGCAGAACGCCGGGCAGACGTGTTCGGCGGGCAGCCGCGTGTTGATCGAACGATCGGCGTATGAGCCGCTGCTGGATCGTTTGAGCGAAGCGTTCAGCGCGCTGAAGGTCGGGCCGAGCAAGCTCGACCTGGACTGTGGACCGCTCATCAGCGCGAAGCAGCAGCAGCGCGTATGGGATTTTCTCTCCGATGCACAGCATGACGGAATCGCGATGGCCGCGCACGGCGAGGTGGTATCGGAAGCGCCCGAAGCAGGCTTTTATCAGGCGCCGACGCTCTTGCGCGATGTCCCGCCATCGCACCGTCTGGCACAGGAAGAGGTGTTCGGCCCGGTCCTGTGCGCCATGCCTTTCGACGATGAAGCCGATGCCCTGAAACTCGCCAACGGCACCAACTTCGGCCTGGTTGCGGGCGTCTGGACACGTGATGGCGGACGGCAGATGCGCATTGCCCGAAAGGTGAGATCCGGGCAAGTGTTCATCAACAATTATGGTGCGGGCGGTGGCGTGGAACTGCCGTTTGGCGGCGTCAAACATTCAGGACACGGCCGTGAAAAAGGCTTCGAAGCGTTGTATGGATTCACGGTGCTTAAAACCATTGCGATCAAACACGGTTAAGTAACCACAACTTGGAGACGACATGAGACTGCAAGGCAAGACAGCAATTGTGACGGGCGGCGGATCGGGATTCGGCGAAGGAATCGCGAAGACATTTGCGCGCGAAGGCGCAAACGTGGTGGTGAACGACCAGAACGGGGCATCGGCGGAACGCGTTGCGAGCGAGATTGCCGTGAGCGGCGGCAAGGCGATCGCGGTCGCCGGCGATGTCACGAAACAGGCCGACTGGAAGACGCTGTTCGATGCCGCCATCGAAGACTTCGGCAGCATCCAGGTCGTGGTGAACAACGCCGGCACGACGCACAGGAACAAGCCGGTGATGGAAGTCACCGAAGCCGAATTCGACCGCGTTTATGCGGTGAACGTGAAGAGCATCTATCACAGCGTCACGCAATTCGTGCCCTACTTCCGGTCGGTTGGCGGCGGGTCGTTCATCAACGTGGCATCGACGGCGGGCGTGCGGCCGCGCCCCGGTCTGGTCTGGTACAACGGCAGCAAGGCGGCGGTGATCATTGCGAGCAAGGCGCTGGCGGTCGAGTTAGGACCCGACCGGATACGCGTGAACTGCATCAACCCGGTGATGGGCGAAACGGGTTTGCTGTCCGAATTCATGGGCGTGGAAGACACGCCCGCGAACCGGCAGAAGTTCCTCTCCTCGATTCCGTTGGGACGCCTCTCGACACCGCAAGACATCGCGAACGCGGCCTTGTATCTGGCCTCCGACGACGCAGAGTTCATCACCGGCGTGGCGCTGGAGGTGGATGGCGGACGTTGCGTCTAGGGTCTTCGGGGAAGACGCCTCGCTTGGTGTTTTCCCCATATAAAACAGATGTTTGAGGGCCATTGCCAACGACTAGAATCGTTGTTCCGACCGATAATAAAATTCAGGAGACAGCATGGCGAGTACTGCGGGTGAGTATCACGGACCGGGCGCGGGCGCGCCGCCTTCGGCCTTCGAAGCGGCAACGTACAAAAAAGTCGCATGGCGCCTGTCGCCCCTATTGCTGCTTTGTTATGTGGTCGCATATCTGGACCGCGTGAATGTGGGTTTTGCCAAGTTGCAGATGTCCACCGATCTCGGCTTGAGCGACGCTGTCTATGGCTTCGGCGCGGGCATCTTTTTCTTCGGCTATTTCATCTTCGAGATCCCGAGCAACGTCATCCTGCACAAGGTCGGCGCGCGGGTATGGATAGCGCGGATCATGATCACGTGGGGCATCCTCTCGGCGCTGACGATGTTCATCACCACGCCCACCATGTTCTACGTAATGCGCTTTTTATTGGGCGTGGCCGAAGCGGGATTTTTCCCTGGCATCATCCTGTACCTCACGTACTGGTTCCCGGCCGACCGGCGCGGACGCATGACGACGTTGTTCATGACCGCGATTGCCGTATCGGGTTTGATCGGCGGCCCGGTGTCCGGCTGGATCATGAAGAACTTCGATGGCGTCAACGGCTGGCATTCGTGGCAGTGGCTGTTCTTGCTGGAAGGCATTCCATCGATCGTGGTCGGCGTGCTGGTCTTCATTTTCATGGACGACCGGATTGCGAAGGCCAAGTGGCTGAGCGCCGAAGAGCGTGAGTTGCTGGAACGGAACATCGCGAAGGACAATGTCGAGAAGGTCGACATGCCCGTGCGCGAAGTGCTCAAAAGCGGCCGTGTCTGGCTGATGAGCCTGACGTACTTTTCGTTCGTGATGGGCCTGTACGGCGTGAGTTTCTGGCTGCCGACGATCATCAAGGCGACCGGAGTGACGGATGCGCTGAATATCGGATTGCTGTCTGCTATTCCCTTCGGCGCGGCGGTGATCGGGATGCTGCTTGTTGCTCGCAGTGCCGATAAACGTGGCGAGCGGAGGTGGCATATTGCCGTGCCGGCGGCTGTTGGAGCGTTGGGGCTTGTTTTATCGGTCATATGGTCGACGAACACTCCTTTGGCAATGCTCGGGCTTACCTTGGCAACGATGGGCATTCTCACTACCTTGCCGTTGTTCTGGAGCTTGCCTACGGCGTTTCTGGCCGGGACGGGCGCCGCTGCCGGGATTGCAATGATCAACTCGCTCGGGAATCTTGCGGGTTTCCTCAGCCCCTATCTCGTGGGGTGGTTGAAGCAAGCCACCGCGTCCAATGCAAGCGGCATGTATATGTTGGCCGCGTTCATGGTGCTCGGCGGGTTACTCGCGTTGAGTGTGCCGAAGCGGATGGTCAATCGATAACTTTCGGTCCATTCACCATATATCAACCTCACGGAAACTCACGAAGCCGCGACCATGTCGGTCGCGGCCGAAGCGTAACTGTTGAACGTCGCTTCCAGTTAATGCGCCCTAGCGAAAGCAATTGGACGGTTCAGGGTACCGGCAACGTAACTTCCTCTTACACTCAGCAGTTTTCCAGAATAGGATCCATCGTTTTGCAAGGTTGATTGCCAAATGGAACTAATATTACTTGCAAAAATATCCTTAGGGTTTGCTGCTGCCAAGTGATCGTACCCCTTGATAGTCAAATAGGAGGGCGGCATGGGAATAGCATTTATCGTCCCGGTTTTGATGTCCACTTTTGTTGGGCCGTTACCGGCGTTCCCATTGCCAAATACGAGAGAATCATTATCTAAAGCTAACATTTCAGTGACATTGGTTGGCGTTGTAAATGACGCAAGTTTACTAAGTTTGCCGGAAGCGAGATCAAGAGATAGAAAACCACCTTGCGGGCCGGTAATACTATTCGTCGCTGGGTAAAAGATCTTTTTTTCATCAGTGGAGAGTGCCAAGGTAAAACTATCGCCGGACAAATCATTGTATGGGCTTGCTTTGACGACGCGAACTTGCTTACGTTGCGAAATATCAAGCTGGGCAATCCCAAGGACCGTGCTTGCCCTATCAACGTCATATAACTGCATGACGTAGAGGTTGTTGTTGTCAGTTTGTGGTTTCGCCATCCAGCCGGTTCCTCTATCAAGCCATGCGTCAGACGGTGCAGTCACATTTATGGAACTCAACGGGTCGCCTGCCGCCGCATCCCAGAGGACAACCTTCGAATTTGACTTATTCAGCAAGTACAACGTTTTGCTGTCCGGCGAGACTTCCAGCTGATCGAATACAAGCCCTGGCTTGTTTGAGCGGACGTAGGCCACGGAGTTTGTATCCGTATCAATGGCCGTTACCTGGCTTATACCCAAGCTGCTGGCAGTCAGGTCCGTGGCCACAACATAAACTCTCTTACCGTCAGGGCTCGAAATCACGCCGTTGACCAGTGACTGCGAACTGGCTGACAAAGGAATTGAGGCGACGCTTTTTGGGTAATGCTGTCGTATGCAGTGATCTCCTGGTCCGGGCCTCTTTGTTTGCTCACCAAGTAAAGGGTGCCGCCGGGTTTTCCGTAGAAACGCTGGACCATTTCGATATCGGTGGGACTCAGGTTGCCGTCGCCTTGCCAGACGGGGTTGCAATAGTTCATCACCGACGCAGTATCCCAGGCGCCGATAAACGTGTCACCGAAAGGATAAGTCGATGGCGTGTCCATACACCATGCGGGCGCATCGGGTCTCAGCTGCTCGTGCTGAAAGCCTAAAGCGTGCCCAAACTCGTGCACGGCCTCGACCTTGACGCAGTAGGCTCGGTTGCTGGGTGGAAGGCAGAACGGATTCCAGTTCTGGTATTCGAAATTCAAAAACACTGCTTGATCGGGGGAATCCAGGTCTTTACCAAAGGAAGTTACATGGACGCGTTCGTCCGAAAGGACGATGCGAATCCCATGGTAATCAGGGTCGTTATCGCACATGTTCCATCCCGGGAAAGCGAGCTCCGAATGATCCTCCCAAGAATCCTTCACCGCTTGCTGCGCAACGCCTCTGAGCTCCGCTGTATTTGCGAACGTCGCAGCATCGAGCTTCCAGCATACATTGATAGTGCGTTTAGGCCAGATTTTATCCGACGACACATAGCCTTTTAGATTTCCCACGGCTGCCTTGGACGTCTGTAAGTCGGAAACTACAGTTGGTGTTGGAGCGCTGTCGGATACAGCCGACTTGTTTATCGCGCCGGTATTCGACTCATCGTCGCTCCCTCCACATCCAGAAACTATCACCACGGTCAAGCCAGCAAGCAGTGCTTTAATTATTTTAAATTTCATTTTTTGCTTCCCCATCAATCCGAAGTTTTTATTGAGATAATTCGTCTTTATGAAATGCAACTTCAGTTTAACGGTGGCTTACCAAAAACCTACTTTCTCATAATTAAAAAATTACAAATTGTAAAATCCGCTGATATCGATCAACGATCTTGGTAGGTGCCATGGTGTGCCTGGTTGCCCGTAAATTAGGAAAAATCCTTTATTCCTAAGCAATAGATTCCTTAACCTCTCAGTCAAGGCGAACGCACACCTCATCCATCAAGCGAAACTGGCTGCGCCACCCTTATTCGCTAATCCCACGCTCCACCTCCAAGCCTCCCGCACCGGCATAAGGCGTTCACGACAGCCACGCACCAAAACCATGCATCCGACGAATCCCGTCGGCGTGCGTCCTCGCCCCGACCAGCCTGGAACCCAAGCCAGTCCGGCATTTCCTACTCATTGGCATACCCCTTGCAGTGTCCTATTGACTGACTCTCCGTCAGCGATATTAAAAATCCATAGACACCCGCTTTAAAACAAACATATCGGCAAGGGGAATTACATGAAACGACGCAGTCTCCTGAAATTCGGCTCCATGTCGGGCGCACTGGCCGTTGCGGGCCAGTTGCCCATCACAAAAGCGCAAGCCGCCGATACCGGACCGATCAAAGTCGGCGTTCTCCATTCGCTCTCGGGCACGATGGCGATCTCCGAGACATCGCTGAAAGACACTGCGCTGATGACCATCGCCCAGATCAATGCAAGCGGCGGCGTGCTCGGGCGTCAACTGGAACCGGTGGTGGTCGACCCGGCATCGAACTGGCCGCTCTTCGCCGAAAAAGCCCGCCAACTGATCTCGCAGGACAAAGTCGCGGTGACGTTCGGCTGCTGGACGTCGGTATCGCGGAAATCGGTGTTGCCGGTGTTCGAGGAACTCAACGGCCTGCTCTTCTACCCGGTGCAGTACGAGGGCGAAGAGATGTCGAAGAACGTGTTCTACACGGGCGCGGCGCCGAATCAGCAAGCGATTCCCGCAACCGAGTACCTGATGAGCAAGGAAGGCGGCGCAGCAAAACGCTTCTTCCTGCTCGGCACCGATTACGTCTATCCGCGCACGACGAACAAGATCCTGCGTTCGTTCCTGCACTCGAAGGGCGTGAAGGACGAAGACATTCAAGAGGTCTACACGCCGTTCGGCCACGCGGACTATCAGACCATCGTGGCGAACATCAAGACGTTCTCGCAAGGCGGCAAGACTTGCGTGATCTCGACTGTGAACGGCGATTCGAACGTGCCGTTCTACAAGGAACTCGGCAACCAGGGCCTGAAAGCGACGGACGTTCCGGTCGTCGCTTTCTCGGTTGGCGAAGAAGAATTGCGCGGTATCGATACAAAACCGCTGGTCGGCAACCTGGCCGCATGGAATTACTTCATGTCGCTGAAGAACCCGGAGAACACGAAGTTCAAGGCGATGTTCGCCGACTGGGTGAAGAAGAACAACCTGCCTGGCGGCACGAAGCGCGTGACGAACGACCCGATGGAGGCGACCTTCGTCGGCATCCATATGTGGAAGCAGGCGGCTGAAAAAGCGAAGAGCGTCGATGTCGATAAAGTGCGCGTGGCCATGGTCGGCCAGAAGTTCGCGGCGCCGTCGGGCTTCACACTCGAGATGGACGGTAACCACCATCTGCACAAGCCGGTGATGATCGGCGAAGTGCGTGCGGACGGTCAGTTCAACGTCGTGTGGCGCACGAAGACTGCAATCCGCGCGCAACCGTGGAGCCCGTACATTCCGGGTAACGAAAACAAGCCGGATGTGGTCAGCTCGATTCCGGAGTTCCTGCGCCGCCGTCGCGTTGCATAAGTCTCAGTAAGTATTCAGTCGAAGACCGGACCGCCGCGCTCGAAGCATAACTACAAGAGCGGCGGTTCGTACGTTCTACCTGACAGGCCATTCATGACTGATTCGATTCTTCGCTTCGCTCGCCGTGGCCTCTGCGCAATCCTGATTGCCTGCATGCCCCTCGCCGCGTTCGCCGCGCTCTCCGCCGATGACCTTGCACCCCTCGCGGCCGACGACTTCGATGCCAAGTCCGCCGCCATCGACAAACTGATCGCCAACGCCGACGCGCCCTCGGTCGCGGTTCTGAACGCGCTCGCCGACAGTTCCCTGGTCGCCACCGACGCCGGCCGTGTCCTGATCCAGACCGACGACGGCAACAAGGACCCGCTGACCAACAAGACCGTGGAAGCGCCCGACGCGCAACCGGTCACGCTGAACAACTTGCTGCGCTCGAAGGTAGCGGGCGCGTTGTCGGGGTTGCAATTGTCGTCGCCGGATATCGAAAAGCGCCGTGCGGCAATAGATGAATTGCTGAAGAACGCCGATCCATCGATCAAACCGCTCGTCGATAAAGCCCGCGCGCAAGAGACCGATCCCGCGCTGAAAAAGCGCCTCGATACGCTCTGGGCCACGACCGCCCTCCACGATACCGACGCCAACAAACGCCTCGAAGCCGTGCAACTGGTCGCGGCGCGCCACGACCTGGACATGAACGAATTGCTGCGCCCGATCGTGGTGAAGAACGCCGACGGCACCTTCGCCGAACCCGATGCTCGCGTGCGTGCAGCGGCGCAGGCGGGCATTGAGGAACTCGATTCCATTCAACGACGCGGACAGGTCGTCGGCACGATCTTCGCGGGTTTATCGCTGGGAAGCGTGTTGTTGCTGGCCGCGCTGGGTCTCGCGATCACGTATGGATTGATCGGCGTGATCAACATGGCGCACGGCGAGTTCCTGATGATCGGCGCGTACGCCACGTATGTGGTTCAGAACCTCGTGCAGCATTACGCGCCCGCTGCGTTCAACTGGTATCCGCTGTTTGCCGTGCCGGTTTCGTTTGCCGCGGCCGCGGTCGTGGGTATCGTGCTGGAACGGGTGGTGTTGAAACATCTCTACGGACGTCCGCTCGAAACGCTGCTGACCACGTTCGGCATCAGCCTGATCCTGATTCAGGCAACGCGCACGATTTTCGGCGCGCAGAACGTGCAGGTGACGAACCCGTCGTGGATGAGCGGCGGCGTGTCCGTCATGCAGAATCTCATCCTGCCTTATAACCGCATCACCATCCTCGGCTTCTCGCTGGTCGTCGTGCTGCTCGCCTGGGTCGTGCTGACCAAGACGCGCCTCGGCCTCTTCGTGCGCGCCGTCACGCAGAACCGGCGCATGGCAGCGTGTGTCGGCGTGAAGACGGCACGTGTCGATTCGTATGCGTTCGCGTTCGGCGCGGGCATTGCCGGATTGGGTGGATGCGCGCTGTCGCAAATCGGCAATATCGGACCGGACCTGGGGCAGAGCTACATCATCGATTCATTCATGACGGTCGTGCTCGGCGGCGTCGGACAACTGGCGGGTACGGTTATCGGCGGCTTCGGGCTCGGGCTTGTCAGCAAGACGATCGAGCCGTTCTGGGGCGCGGTGCTCGCGAAGATTGCGGTGCTCGTGCTGATCGTGTTGTTCATCCAGAAGCGTCCTCAGGGCATGTTTGCACTGAAGGGCCGAAGCGCCGAGGTTTGAGATGAATACACCCAACGTCTCCGCGAATCTCGATGTCGCGCCACAACCCGACGATCAGGCGAAGCGCGAAGGCTTCGCCTTGGGCCTGCCGCCGCGCGCCGCCCTCTTGCCGCGCAGCGGCTGGGTTGCGCTGATCGCATTCATCATTGCGATGGGCATCTGCGTGCCCATCGCCGCGTTGGTACTTCCCGAGTCGAGCGCGTTCCACCTCAGCGCTTATTCGATGACGCTCGTCGGCAAGCTCATGTGCTACGCGATCGGCGCGCTGGCGCTCGATCTCGTGTGGGGTTATTGCGGCATCCTGAGCCTCGGGCACGCGCTCTTCTTCGCGCTCGGCGGCTACGCCATGGGCATGTACCTGATGCGCTCCATTGGACGGGAAGGGAATTATCAGAGCGACCTGCCCGACTTCATGGTGTTCCTCGACTGGCACAAGTTGCCTTGGTACTGGCAAGGCACCGAGCACCTCTGGTACGCGTTGTTGCTGGTGATCGTAGTGCCGGGCGTGCTGGCGTGGGTATTCGGATTCTTCACGTTCCGTTCGCGGGTGAAGGGCGTGTATCTCTCGATCATCACGCAAGCCATGACCTTCGCCGCGATGCTGCTGTTCTATCGCAACGAAACAGGATTCGGCGGCAACAACGGCTTCACCGACTTCAAGCGCATTGCGGGATTTCCGATCACCGCGGCAAGCACGCGGACCGTGCTGTTCCTGATGACGCTCGGCGTGCTGATCCTGGCGTTTATCGCGGCGCGGGCGATTGTCACGTCGAAGCTCGGACGCGTCGTAACCGGTGTACGCGATGGCGAAGCGCGGCTGATGTTCCTGGGCTATAGCCCGCTCGCGTACAAGCTCTTCATCTGGACTGTGTCCGCCGTGTTGTGCGGCATCGCGGGCGCGTTGTATGTACCGCAAGTCGGCATCATCAACCCGAATGAAATGTCGCCGGGGAATTCCATCGAGATGGCGATCTGGGTGGCCGTTGGCGGACGCGGAACGTTGATTGGACCGATCATCGGCGCGTTTGCGGTGAATGGCGCGAAGAGCTTTTTTACGGCGAACTTTCCTGAGTATTGGCTGTTCTTTCTGGGCCTGATCTTCACGCTCGTGCCCTTGTTGCTGCCAAGCGGAATCATGGGTCTTATCGACATGGCGATGCGCAAGAAGAAAGCCGGAGGGCATTCACATTGATCACCTCATTGACCTCACCTAACGCATACAACGCCTTGATCGTGGACCTGCCGCCCTTACCCGAACTCAACGAGCGTAACCAGAACGGCATCACGGGCCTGGGCCATGTGCTGGATCCGGGCGCGATCGATGTATCGCACGGCACGATTCTTTATCTCGAAGACGTGACCGTGAGCTTCGATGGTTTTCGCGCGCTGAACAAGCTGACGTTGTCTATCGACGTCGGCGAACTGCGCTGCGTGATCGGCCCGAACGGCGCGGGCAAGACCACGATGATGGACGTCGTCACCGGAAAAACTCGTCCGGATTCGGGCAAGGTGTTCCTCGGGCAGACGTTCGATCTGTCGCGCATGTCGGAGCCGGTGATTGCGCGCACGGGTATTGGGCGCAAGTTCCAGAAGCCCACCGTGTTCGAGAATCATCCGGTCTGGGAAAACCTCGAACTCGCGATGAAAACCGACAAGGGATGGCTTGCGTCACTCAGGTCGAAGCTGGATCGCGAGGCGCAGGCGCGCATTGAAGAAACGCTGGAATTGATCCATCTCGAAGCCGACGCCACGCGTTTCGCCGGCGAGTTGTCGCACGGCCAGAAGCAGCGTCTGGAAATCGGCATGCTGCTGATGCAGCAACCCGCCCTGCTTCTGCTCGACGAACCCGCCGCCGGCATGACGGATCACGAGACCATGCAGCTCGCCGAGTTGCTCAACAAGCTGCGCGGCACCTGTTCGATGATGGTCGTCGAGCACGACATGGAATTCGTCGCGGCGCTGTCCGGCGAAACAGGCCGCGTGACGGTGATGGCAGAAGGCAGCGTCCTCGCGCATGGCACGCTCGACGAAGTGAAGCGCAACGAGAAGGTGATCGAGTCGTACCTCGGCCGCTAATTTGGCCAACACGGGAATCCAGAAATGCTCGAAGTCGATTCACTCAACCAGTTCTACGGCGGCAGCCACATCCTTCGCGATGTGAAGATGACCGTGCCCGATGGAAAACTCACCGTATTGCTTGGCCGCAACGGCGTGGGCAAGACTACTTTGCTGCGCTGCCTGATGGGCGTCGTCCCCACGAAAAGCGGCACGATTTCATGGCGCGGCGCGAAAATTTCATCCATGCCGACTTACAAGCGCGTATCGAGCGGTCTTGCTTATGTGCCGCAAGGACGCGATATCTTCGGGCGGCTGACGGTCGAGGAAAACCTTCTGGTGGGCGCGGCGAGCCGCAAGTCGCCATCGAAAGTACCGGACCGGATCTACGAGCTTTTTCCCGTGCTCAAAGAGATGAAGCATCGGCGCGGCGGGGATTTGTCGGGCGGCCAGCAGCAACAGCTAGCGATTGGCCGCGCATTGATGAGCGAACCGCAACTTCTGATTCTCGATGAACCCACCGAGGGCATTCAGCCATCGATCATTCAGGATATCGGGCGCACGTTGCGCCAACTCGTCGATGAAATGGGCATGACCGTGTTGCTCGTCGAGCAGTACTACGACTTCGCACGCGAACTCGCCGACCGGTATTGGGTAATGAGCCGCGGCGAGATTGTCGCGGGTGGCGCGGGCGCGGATATGGAAGCGCAAGGCGTGCGGGAGTTGATCGCTGTCTGACGCACGCCGTAACATGGCGGCTCGTCCCGATCTTTGACGCCTTATGCATCACGAACCTATCGCTGCACTCTTGCCCTTGCCCGACGCTGATGAATGGCATGGCAAACTCGAACTTGGCTTCACGCAACAGTCGCCGGCGCGTACGGCGCTTACGCATCGCAGGCATGTTGGCCCGTTGCGCATGCAGCGCGCGCTGTACCCGGAAGGCGATGCCATCTGCCACGCGGTGATCGTGCATCCGCCGGGCGGTGTGGCGGGCGGTGACCGGCTGGCTATCGATATCGATCTGGGCGCG
Source organism: Caballeronia sp. M23-90 (assembly GCF_053574605.1). NCBI lineage: Bacteria > Pseudomonadati > Pseudomonadota > Betaproteobacteria > Burkholderiales > Burkholderiaceae > Caballeronia > Caballeronia sp. M23-90. The sequence continues at coordinate 11,733 of NZ_JBSIPA010000062.1, forward strand.
CAAACGCACGCTGTCATCACCACGCCCGGCGCGACCAAGTGGTACAAGGCGAACGGCAAGCTCGCCACGCAGCGCATCAACATCCATGTTGGCGCGAACGCGAAGCTCGACTGGCTGCCGCAGAACAACATTGTGTTCGAGTCGTCGAATGTGGCGCTGGATTTCACGCTGACGCTGGATGAGACCGCCACGGCTATCGGCTGGGACGCAATGCAGCTGGGCCGTCAGGCAGCGGGCGAACGATGGTCCGAGGGAAAGCTCGCCTCGATTGCCCGCATCAAGGACAACACAGGCCGGCTGCGATGGTTCGAACGCACGCTGCTCACAGCCGACGACCCGCTGCGCAAGGCGCCGCAAGGTCTCGCCGGTTTTCCTGCTTACGGCACGCTCTGGGCAATCGGCCCCGCTTGCGACGACGCGCTGGCGGAATCCATCGCCGCAAATCTCCCCTTCAACGACACCGTCCGCGCCGCCGTGTCGTGCGTGACGCCGGGCGTTCTGATCGTGCGCGCCGCGAGCCATTCCATGGCGCCGCTACAGCTTTTGATGACGCAATGCTGGTCAACGTTGCGTCCAATCATTCACGGTATCGATGCAAAACCGTTGCGGCTTTGGACTACGTAGCCGGGTAAGTACGCAGAAAACTGGCACCACGAGAGCGCATAAAAAAGCCCATAATTTGTGCATCACTCAAACACGTACGACGCACAGCCTTTACCATCAAGGCGCGAAGCCGGTGGCACGACTCTCGCTTAATCACCTTTCCGACGAGTGCATCCAATAGACGATACGCACCGCGCCACACAGCCTCAAGGAAAGCAGACAAATGACCAGCACGCTTCGCCGCACCGCCCTTCGGTTCGCATTCAGCACGCTCGCCTCCGCCCTTCTCGCCATTCCGGCGCTCGCCCTGACCTCGAACACCGCTCACGCCGACGCGCTCGACTCCATCACGAAAGCCGGCACGCTCAAAGTCGCGGTGCCGGAAGATTACCCGCCGTTCGGCGCGGTCGGCGGGGACATGAAACCGCAGGGCTACGACATCGATATGGCCGCGCTCCTCGCCAAATCGCTGGGCGTGAAGCTGGAACTGGTTCCCGTGAACAGCGCGAACCGCGTGCCGTACCTGACGACGAACAAAGTGGATCTCGTGATTTCGTCGCTGGGCAAAACACCGGATCGCGAGAAGGTCATGGACTTTTCCGCCGCGTACGCGCCGTACTTCCAGGGCGTATTCGGTCCCGCCGATATCAAGGTCACCGGCCCGGCCGACCTGAACGGCAAGACCGTCGGCGCGACCCGTGGCGCGCTCGAAGAAATCGCGCTGACGCAAATGGCGCCAACCGCAAATATCAAGCGCTTCGAAGACAACAACGCGACCATCCAGGCGTTTCTCTCGGGTCAGGTCCAGTTGATCGCGGCGGGCAACATCGTGGCGGCGGCGATCCTCGCGAAGAATCCGCCGCGCCGTCCGGAACCGAAATTCGTGATCAAGAACTCGCCATGTTTTGTCGGCATGAACAAGAACGAACCGCGCCTGCTCGCGAAGGTGGATGCCGCCATTGCCCAGTCGAAGAAGGACGGCACGCTCGAAGCCATGTCGCAGAAGTGGTTCAAGGCGCCGCTGCCGGCCGGTCTGTGAAGTCTGAAATCTCGCTCGATCATCTGAAATAAAACAACAAGGCGCCGGTCAATGGCATATCAACTTCAGTTCGGCGACCTCGGGCAGTACGCCGGCATGTTCGTGAGCGGCGCGGCGGTCACGCTGGGGCTTACCGCTGTATCGACGGTGCTCGGCCTCACGGTCGGCATCCTCGGTGCGGCGGGCAAAGGCAGCAAATATCCGGCGCTGCGCTCGTTCGTGGGCGGCTATGTGGAGGCAATCAGAAATACGCCGTTCATCGTCCAGTTGTTCTTTGTGTTCTTCGGGCTGCCGGCGCTGGGAATCCGCATCGATGAATACGTCGCGGCCGTCCTGGCAATGACGCTGAACCTCGGCGCGTATTCGGTCGAGATCATCCGCTCGGGAATCGCGGCCGTGCCTAAAGGACATCTCGAAGCGGCGGCATCGCTTGCGATGACGCGCGGCGAGACCTTCCGGCACGTGGTCCTGCCGCAAGCCATCGCCAAGGTGTTTCCGGCGCTGACCAGCCAGATCGTGATCACGATGCTCGGCTCTGCGGTCGTATCGCAGATATCGGTGTCTGATTTGACGTACGCGGCGAGCTACATCCAGTCGCGCAATTTCCGCGCGTTCGAAACCTACTTCCTGATCACCGCGATGTACCTCGTGATGGCGATCATCCTGCGCTTTCTGCTCAACGAAGCCGGCAGGCGCATGTTCGCCCGCAACATGCGAGGCGCGCGATGATCGAATTCACCTTCGAACAGATCCTCACCAACTTGCTGCTCGCGGCGCGCTGGACGATCGTGCTCTCGATCGTCTCGTTCGTGGCGGGCGGGATCGTGGGCTTCGTGCTGCTGGTGATGCGCGTATCGAGTTCGCGCGTGTTGCGGACGATCGTGAAGGTCTACATCGAGATCTTCCAGGGCACGCCGCTCCTGATGCAACTGTTCCTCGTGTTCTTCGGCCTGCCGTTGCTCGGCGTTGAAGTTCAACCCTGGATCGCGGCAACGGTCGGACTCACGCTGTTCACGAGCGCGTATCTCGCCGAAATCTGGCGCGGCTGCGTGGAAGCGGTTCCCAAGGGTCAATGGGAAGCATCGTCGAGTCTTGCGATGAACTACTTCGAGCAACTGCGTCACGTGATCATTCCGCAAGCCACGCGCATCGCCATTGGCCCGACGGTCGGTTTCGGCGTACAGGCCGTGAAGGACACGGCGCTCGTCTCGATCATCGGCTTCACCGAACTCACCAAGGCGGGCACGATGATTTCGAACGCGACCTTCCGGCCGTTCGTGGTCTACGGTCTCGTTGCGGTGATCTACTTCGTGATCTGTTATCCGCTTACCCGTTACGCGCGCACGCTCGAAAGGAAATGGAATGCCGCTCGTTGAAACTCAAAACCTCAAGAAGCAATTCGGCACGAACCAGGTCCTGAAGGGCATCGATTTTTCGGTGGAACCGGGACAGGTGGTGGCGATCATCGGGCGCAGCGGCTCTGGCAAGAGCACCTTGCTGCGGACCTTGAACGGACTTGAAAGCATCGACGAAGGATCGATTGAAATCGACGGCGAACACATCGATGCTCGTCACGCCGACCTGCGCGCATTGCGCCTGAAAGTGGGCATGGTGTTCCAGCAGTACAACCTGTTTCCGCATCTGACCGCAGGTCAGAACGTGATGCTCGCGCAGACGGTGGTCAAGAAAGTCCACAAGGCGAAGGCACGCGCCACCGCCGAGCAAGTGCTAGAACGCGTTGGTCTCGCCGATAAGTTCAATTCCTATCCTGAGCAACTATCGGGCGGACAACAGCAACGTGTGGCAATCGCACGCGCGCTGGCGATGAAACCCACCGTTCTTCTCTGCGATGAAATCACGTCAGCGCTCGACCCCGAGCTCGTGGGCGAAGTGCTGGCCGTGGTCGAAAGCCTCGCCGCCGATGGCATGACGCTCATCATGGTCACGCACGAGATGCGTTTTGCACGGCGGGTATCGAACAAGGTCGTGTTCATGCATCAGGGACGCGTGTGGGAAAGCGGCACGCCGGAAGAGATTTTCGAGCGGCCGACGACCGTCGAACTCCGCAAGTTCATACAATGAAATCGTAGGGAAGCGATGCTAGGATTCTTCAAAAATCGCGTCCTGACTAAAACACGTCCAAGCCATGAAGCTAACTCACCGCGAAAAAGACAAGCTGCTGATCTTCACCGCCGCATTGCTGGCCGAACGCCGCCGTGCACGCGGGTTGAAACTCAATTACCCGGAAGCCGTCGCCTTTATTTCGGCGGCATTGATGGAAGCGGCGCGCGACGGCCGCACGGTCGCCGACGTCATGCACTACGGCACCACCCTGCTCACGCGCGATGACGTCATGGACGGCGTGGCGGAAATGATCCCCGACATCCAGATAGAAGCCACCTTCCCCGACGGCACCAAGCTCGTGACCGTTCACCATCCGATCCCCTGATTCCCTGAAGGAGCCGCGCATGATCCCGGGCGAATACCTCATCGACGATGGTGAGCACGAACTCAACGCGGGCCGCGAGACGGTGTCCGTGACGGTATCCAATACTGGCGACCGGCCCGTGCAGGTCGGCTCGCACTTTCATTTCTTCGAAGTCAACACGGCGCTCACGTTCGAACGCGACAAGGCGCGCGGCTTCCGGCTGAACATTGCGTCAGGTACGGCAGTGCGCTTCGAGCCGGGCCAGGAACGCACGGTCGAACTCGTGGCGCTTGCCGGCGACCGCAAGGTGTATGGCTTCAACGGCCTCGTGATGGGTCCGCTTTGATCTCTACTTCAGGATTATTGAAATGACGCTACGCATCGGACGCCGCGCCTACGCGGAGATGTTCGGCCCGACCACCGGCGACCGCGTGCGTCTCGCCGATACCGACCTGCTGATCGAAGTCGAACGCGACTTCACCACCTATGGCGAAGAGGTGAAATTCGGCGGCGGCAAGGTGATTCGCGACGGCATGGGCCAGTCGCAGCGCGTGCATGCCGAAGTCGTGGATACGGTCGTGACGAACGCGCTGATCCTCGACTACTGGGGCATCGTGAAGGCGGATATCGGCATCAAGGATGGACGCGTGTTTGCCATCGGCAAGGCGGGTAATCCGGATATCCAGCCGGGCGTGACGATTGCGATCGGCGCCGCCACCGAAGTGATCGCAGGCGAAGGGATGATCGTGACGGCGGGCGGTATCGACTCGCATATTCACTTCATCAGCCCGCAACAAATCGATGAAGCGCTGGCCTCGGGCGTGACGACCATGCTCGGCGGCGGCACGGGTCCCGCGACCGGCACGAACGCAACCACGTGCACGCCAGGTCCGTGGCACCTGGAACGCATGCTGCAAGCCGCCGATGGTTGGCCAGTCAACCTCGGCTTTCTCGGCAAGGGGAACGTGAGCTTGCCCGCGCCTGCCATCGAACAGATCAAGGCCGGCGCGATTGGACTGAAGCTGCACGAGGACTGGGGCACGACACCCGCGGCCATCGACAATTGTCTATCCGTTGCCGACGATACCGATACGCAAGTCGCCATCCACACGGACACGCTGAACGAAGCAGGGTTCGTGGAGACGACCGTCGCTGCTTTCAAGGGCCGCACGATCCACACGTATCACACCGAAGGCGCGGGCGGCGGCCATGCGCCGGACATCATCAAGGTCTGCGGCGAGTCGAACGTGCTGCCTTCCTCGACGAATCCTACGCGGCCGTACACCATCAACACGCTCGATGAACACCTCGACATGCTGATGGTCTGCCATCACCTTGATCCATCCATTGCGGAAGATATCGCGTTCGCCGAATCGCGCATTCGCCGGGAGACCATCGCCGCCGAGGACATCCTTCACGACCTGGGCGCGTTGTCCATGCTGTCGTCGGATTCACAAGCAATGGGCCGTGTCGGCGAAGTCGTCATGCGCACGTGGCAGACCGCGCACAAGATGAAAACGCAACGCGGCGCGCTGCCCGAAGACAACGCGCGCAATGATAATTTCCGCGCAAAACGCTACGTCGCCAAGTACACCATCAACCCGGCGATCACGCATGGCATCGCACACGAAGTGGGTTCCATCGAAGCGGGGAAATGGGCCGATCTCGTGTTCTGGGAACCGGCGTTCTTCGGCGTGAAACCCGCGATGATCCTCAAGGGCGGCATGATCGCCGTCGCGCAGATGGGCGACCCGAACGCGTCGATCCCGACGCCGCAGCCGGTGCATTATCGCGAGATGTTCGCAACGCGCGGCGGGGCGCTGGGCAAGACATCACTGACCTTCGTCTCGCAGATGGCGCTGGATGACGGCATCGGTGAGAAGTACGGTCTGAAGAAACAGGTGGTCGCGGTGAAGAACTGCCGGAATATCTCGAAGGCCGACATGATTCACAATGCGTACAGGCCGTCGATCACCGTCGATCCCGAAACGTACCAGGTCGTAGCCGACGGCCAGTTGCTCACCTGCGAGCCGGCAAGCGTCCTGCCGATGGCGCAGCGCTACTTCCTTTTCTGAGACCTCAATGCGCACGATCGACAAACGTATCGAAGCGAAACTGGCCGCGCCGCTGATCAAGCGCGCGCCGACGCTCACCCTCACCTTCGATGACCGCTGCAAAAGCCGCCTCGCTGCCACGCTGGATAACGGTGAGGAAGTGGCGCTGGTGCTGCCGCGCGGCACGGTGCTGCGCGACGGCGATATTCTCGTTGCCGACGATGGCGGTCTGGTTCGCGTGATCGCCGCTCCGCAAGACGTGCTGGTGGTTCACGCGCACGACCCGGTCACGCTGACGCGTGCCGCGTACCACTTGGGCAATCGCCACACGCCGGTGGAAGTGGCAGCCGGACAATTGAAACTGGAAGCCGATCCAGTGTTGGAAGACATGTTGAAGCGCCTCGGCGCGCATGTGGATCACGCACTGACGCAGTTCCAGCCGGAAACGGGCGCGTATGGCGGCGGCCACAAGCACGGGCACGACGAGACGTTCGTGGAAGACTATGCGCTCGCGCAAAAGGTCTTCGACGAACATCACAGCCACTCGCACGATCACGCGCATGGGCACGACCACGATCATGGCCACGACCACGATCACGGCGACCATTCGCAATGCTCGCACGGGCATGAAGGCCATGAAGGGCACGACCACGGTCATGCGCACCGCTGAACTCACGGCGCTCCTGCACCTGGCGTCGCCGGCGTTGCCTATCGGTGCGTTCAGTTATTCGCAGGGTCTGGAATCGGCGATAGAACATGGTTTTATCCACGATGGCGACAGCGCCCGCGACTGGATCGCAAGCGGCCTGACAAACGTGCTGGCGCGCGGCGAACTCCCGTTCCTCGCGCATCAGATGAACCGCTGGCTGACGCACGACGCCGCCGCACTCACGCAAGCCGACGAAGAATTCCTCGCCAGCCGTGAATCGGCGGAATTGCGCCGCGAGACGCAGCAAATGGGCTGGTCGCTTGCGCAGTTGTGCACGCAACTCGAATGGGGCGACGCCGCGCGCCTCGCCACGCTCAACGCGATCAAGCCGGTCTCGCAGCCAACGGCATTCGCGTTCGCCGCCTATGCCCACGATGCCGCGCCCGACGCCACCCTCGCCGCCTACGCCTTTGCGTGGGTGGAGAATCAGGCGGCAGCAGCGTTGAAAGCCGTGCCGCTCGGCCAGATCGCAGGGCAACGGATCATCGTGGCGCTGCGCGATCCCATTGAAACCGCAGTCCAGCGGGCGCTCGCGACCTCGCCCGACGAAATCAATACCTTTGCGCCGCAACTCGGCATTCTTTCCGCACGTCACGAGTCGCAATACTCGCGCTTATTCCGCTCCTAGCTCAAATCCATGAACGCACCTGTCTATTCCGCCGCGGCACGCCGCACCAAAAAACTGCCGCCGTTGCGCGTAGGCGTGGGCGGCCCGGTTGGCTCGGGCAAGACCACGTTGCTCGAAATGCTCTGCAAGGCGATGCGCGAAAAATACGACCTCGTCGCCATCACGAACGACATCTACACTAAAGAAGATCAGCGACTCCTCACGGTGGCGGGCGCGTTGCCGGCCGAACGCATCATGGGCGTGGAAACGGGCGGCTGCCCGCACACCGCCATTCGTGAAGACGCGTCGATCAACCTGGAAGCCGTCGACCAGATGATCGAGCGCTTTCCGGACGCGGATATCGTGTTTATCGAATCGGGCGGAGACAATCTCGCGGCCACGTTCAGTCCGGAATTGTCGGACCTGACCATTTATGTAATCGATGTCGCCGGCGGAGAAAAAATCCCCCGTAAAGGCGGCCCGGGTATCACCAAATCCGACCTTCTGGTGATCAACAAGATCGATCTCGCGCCTTACGTGGGCGCAAATCTCGACATCATGGCCTCCGATGCCACAAAGATGCGTGGCGAACGTCCTTTCGTGATGTGCAACCTGAAAGCGCTCGACGGGCTCGATCAGGTGGTGAGTTTTATCGAAAAGAAGGGATTGTTGAAGGTTTGAACCCCGGCATGGGCAAGTCCGGGACGCGGGGAAACTGCGTCGGGTATGTCGAGTGCGTTAGGATATTGCCTTCATTATTCCTATGGCCGTAGCCAGCAACTGGGAGAATTCCGATCGACAGTCCCGCCGACACCGCCGTGATACTGGAACGCGCTTCCGTGGCCTCGTCCGCGCCTGCCAAGGCCGTGGATCAGTCTTCGGGCCGCGTTTCCGTGCTGTTTCATGTCGCGGATTTCAACGACGGCGGCATCGAGACTTCGCTGATGCAATGGCTACGCATCTTCGAGCGCGCCCGCTACGCGGTGACGCTCTCGGTGATGTTCACATCGCCTGCGTTCGAGCAGCGATTTCGCGCGCAGATTCCGCCGGATGTAGCCGTCGAGATCCTGACCGACAAACCCTGGCTCAATACCTTTCAAAAGCGCCGCTACGCGCATACGCTCAGCAAGCTTGGCCGCGTCGGGCGCGATGTGTTCAACACGCTCGCCGTGCGTCCGTACGTGAAAGCGCGCGTGGCCGAGCTGGCGCAGCGTAACGACATCATCATCGACTTCGACATGTCCTTGCGCCGGCTTGCTGGCCGCTTCGGCACGGCATGGCTCGGTGTGAATCATTTCAGTTTCGATGCCCGGCTCGGCGGCCGGCGCCGGAAAATGAAGCGCATGCTGGCCCAATACGGCCGCTACGACGGCATTGCGGCGCTGAACCGGCACATGGCCGAAGAAGCGACCGCGCTCTTCGACGGGCATCTGCGCAACGTGTTCGTGCTGCCGAACGCCATCGATATCGACCGGATTCGCGAGAACGCCGCCGCTCGGGAAACGCCGCCATGTCCCGGGCCGTACATTGTTTCGGTGGCGCGGCTCGATGAGATCCAGAAGGATCACCGCACCTTGCTGCGTGCGTATGCGCGCCTTGCCGCGACCCATGAAGGCGCGCTGAAGGAAGACCTCGTGATCGTGGGCGATGGCGGCTTTCGCGCCGAGCTGGAAGCGCTCGCGGCTGAACTGGGCGTGGGGGAACGCGTGCACTTCACGGGGTATCGGAACAACCCGCACGCAGTGGTCGCAGGCGCGAGCGCGCTGGTGCTGAGTTCGCGCTACGAAGGCATGCCGATGGTCCTGCTCGAGGCGCTGGCGCTCGGGAAACCGGTGATTTCCACCGATTGCCCGACAGGACCACGCGAGATTCTCGACGATGGCAAGTTCGGCTTGCTGGTTCCCATCGGTGATGTAGACGCGATGGCGCTGGCGATGTCGCGTCTGCTGCTGGACGACACGCTACGCGATGGCTTCATGCGCGCGGCGTCGGGGCGCGCGCGGGACTACGGGCTCGAAGCCAGCAACGAGCGGTTTGTGGCGTGTCTCGAGCGGTTGCTGGCGGGAAGGCGTTAGCCCCGGCGTCAGCAACCGCCGGCTCGTGCTTCACGCCGGATCGTGTATTGAAAAGCCGTTTCCTGCTTCCTCGGCATTTGCCCGCAACAACACCCCCAACGCATCCACCGTCCTCGCCGTCGCTCCGCGATGCTTCGCCGCGAATGCCGATGCCGCCGCGCTCATTGCCAAGCGGCGGGGTTTATCGGTGAAAAGATCGCGCAGGCCACGCGCCAGTGCTGCCGGGTCGCTGACACGCAACGCGGCGCCTTCCGCGATCGCATCGTTGGTTGCCTGCGTGAAGTTGAACGTATGCGGTCCAATCAACACCGGCACGCCCGCTGCACACGCTTCGATCAAATTCTGCCCGCCCAACGGCAGCAAACTCCCGCCAATAAACGCCACATCCGACGCCGCGTAATACGCGCCCAGCTCGCCCATTGAATCGCCGAGCAGGACGTTGACATCCAAAGGCAAGGGCGGCGCGGCATCGATACCCGATCCGGCGGCGGTCGCACGTCCAGCCCACGTCGAGCGCCGGGCCTGGGTCAGCGCAGCGCCGTTGATCAGTGCGGCGACTTCATCGAACCGTTGGGGATGGCGCGGCACCAGAATCAGCAACGCATCGGGCACGTGGTTTCGCAGCGCGGTGAATGCCTGCAGGACCAGCGCCTCCTCGCCTTCGCGCGTGCTCA
>NZ_JBSIPA010000630.1:0-2949 GCF_053574605.1 Caballeronia sp. M23-90
TCCCGCGAGCGAACCGCCGTGATCGGCGCCGCAATGCGGACACGTGTCGGCGTCACCGGGGATGGCGTTGCCGCAACGCATGCACGTCACGGTTTCGGCAGACGATGGAAACAAAAGACGGGCCATGCGAAAAACCTCCCGGGACACAAGGGCTGTCCATACCACTTGCGCGTCCGGTTAATTCAGACGAATCGATGCTCGTATGAGGAATTGCTTCGGACTCCCTAGGCCGGACATGCTTGACGGGAGCGGAACCAATATGTGACATCTGCGCGACGCAGTCAACACATGGTCCGCCGCGCCACGGGCCTGTTTTTGATGTCCAGATGAAGCAGGTAATCGCCTGCACTGGCTTTGTCGGCCAACGTGCCTCGCGGCATGTAAAAGCGACCTGTGGTTTCGTCGGCCACGAGCTAGGTTCTGTCCGAATACACCGCTAGAAGAAGGCCCATTGCGTTGCTTGAACCGCAATCGTGCGGCGTAAAAGTGATTAATTTTTTTGCGCGTTTACGCGAATGCGGCGATTGGCCGGGGCAGCCAATGTGCATTCAATAGGAGGGATTGTTTTGGTATGAAGCGATAGCGAGGCGGCCGTCAGACTGCCGCCTCGAAACAAGACAGGGAGTTTTACTTGCCCAACTGCAGCTTGCCATCCATACGACGATTCAGCCCAAGCGGATTGTCCGTCTTGAGTGCCTCGGGCAGCAGCGCGTCAGGCAGATCCTGATAGCTCACCGGACGCAGGAAACGATCGATGGCGAGGCTTCCGACCGACGTCGAACGTCCGTCAGCGGTGGAGGGGAACGGGCCGCCGTGGACCATTGCGTGGCCCACTTCAACGCCTGTGCCGAAACCGTTCACAAGGATACGTCCCGTACGGCGTTCGAGTGCCGGCAGCACCTTGCGGGCCTCGGCGTAATCGGCTTCATCGATATGCAGCGCCGCTGTCAACTGACCTTCCATCTCTTCGATCAGATCGAGCATCGTGCCGAGATCCGGGCAACGCACGATCAGCGAAGCCGCGCCGAAGATCTCTTCCTGCAACTCTGCGTTGGCGCGGAACGCCTCGGCGGTCGTCGAGAACAACGCGGCCTGACCTTGCGTCCCGCCCTTGGCTTCGGCGCCGCGTGCGAGCGTCTTGACGTCGCTGTGTTCGGCCGTCTTGCTGAGCGCCGATACATACGCCTTGTGGATGCCCGGCGTCAGCATGGTTGCAGCCGGGATGTCGCTCAATGCGGCCGACGTCGCTGCAATGAAGGCGTCGAGGTCGGGGCCGTCGACTGCGAGCACCAGTCCCGGGTTCGTGCAGAACTGGCCCGCACCCAATGCCAGCGAACTGGCGAACGCCTTGCCGATCGCCGCACCGCGATTCTTCAGCGCGTTCGGGAACAGCAGGACCGGGTTGATGCTGCTCATTTCCGCGTAGACGGGGATCGGTTCACGACGCGCAGCCGCGAGCTTCATCAGCGCCGTGCCGCCTCCGCGCGAACCCGTGAATCCCACCGCCTTGATGCGCCGATCCGATACCAGGCCCTGACCGACGTCGCGGCCGCTATCGAAGAGGAGCGAGAACGTGCCTTCCGGCAAGCCGCAATCCGCGACCGCTTTTTGCACGGCTGCGCCGACCAGCGCCGACGTACCCGGATGCGCCGAATGCGCCTTGGCGATCACCGGGCAACCTGCGGCGAACGCAGAGGCGGTGTCACCACCCGCCACCGAAAACGCCAGCGGAAAATTGCTCGCACCGAACACGGCGACCGGGCCGAGCGGCACATAACGCAGACGCAGATCGACGCGCGGCAGCGGCTGACGCTGCGGCTGCGCCGGATCGATACGCACGCCGAGGAAATCCCCTTCGCGCACGACTGCTGCGAACATGCGCAACTGGCCGACGGTCCGGCCGCGCTCGCCTTCGATGCGTCCACGCGGCAGACCGCTTTCGGCGACACACCGCTCGATCAGCACATCGCCGATATCGAGAATGTTCTGCGCGATCGTTTCGAGAAACCTGGCGCGCGTTTCAAGCGACAGCTCGCGATACACATCCGATGCCGCCCACGCGAGCGCGCATGCCTGCTCGAGTTGCGCAAGCGTTGCGCCGCCGAAGGCCGGGGCGAGCTGCTCGCCGGTGGCTGCATCGACGCCCTTGATCGAGCCGTTGGTGCCGGGAACACTCTGTTTGCCGATCAGCAGATTGCTGGAGATTTCCATGATGGTTCGAATCCTTGGATGGTGTCAGGTGTAGTGAAGCGAATAGGGATGCGTTACTTGGGTTGCGCTACTTGCCCCAGCTCAGCACGAGCGGGTCGAGGCGGCGCGCCACTTTCAGCAAGCCTTCGCGCGTGGCGGGGTGCATCGGCGCGAAGGGGTGACGGGTCGTGTCCGAACGGATCACGCCGCCTTCCATCATCAGCGCCTTGCATGCCGCGAGGCCGCACTGGCGGTTTTCATAGTTGATCAGCGGCAGCCAGTGTTCGTAAAGATCGGCGGCGCGTTCCGTGTCGCCGGCGGTGTAGGCATCGACGATCTTGCGGATGCCGTCCGGATAACCGCCGCCAGTCATGGCGCCGGTCGCACCTGCATCGAAATCCGGAATCAACGTGATCGCTTCCTCGCCGTCCCACGGACCGACTACAGCGTCGCCGCCGAGTTCGATCAGTTCGCGCAGCTTCGACGCTGCCTGCGCCGTCTCTATCTTGAAGTACGACACGTTCGCCACTTCCTTCGCGAGCTTGGCGAGAAACGGCGCGGACAGCGGCGTGCCCGCGACCGGCGCGTCCTGGATCATGATCGGGATATCGATGGCGTCCGAGACCCGGGCAAAGAACTCATAGACGCCGCGTTCGCCCACGCGGATGGTCGCGCCGTGATACGGCGGCATGACCATGACCATCGCGCCGCCCGCAGCCGAGCCGCGCAGGACGCGGGCGCCGCGATGGTCATGGTCAA
>NZ_JBSIPA010000631.1:0-2947 GCF_053574605.1 Caballeronia sp. M23-90
TCCGGCTGCTACGGGATGAATCGCCGGGCGTGCCGCCCTGATCCGCCGGACGTGCGGTGCGCGGTTTCACGCCGAGGCGGATCCGCTGCCACTGGAGATCGAAGGCCTCGCGAACATCCGATACCACGGGCCCCTGCGCCTCCAGCGCGAAGTCCCATCGGGCGAATTCGATGCGCATGCCATTCTGCTCGTAGTCATCGACTATGTTGATGCCGCCGCAGAACGCAATCTGCCGGTCGATCACCACCAGTTTCCGATGCGTCCGCGAGAACCCGAGCTGACCGAACAGATGCGGGTTATAGATGCGATGTTCGATGTTCGCTGCGGGCCATTCATCGAAAAGCGGAAGCTTCGCCGTCCCGATGCCGTCCGTGATAACGCGCACGTGCACGCCGCGCCGCGCCGCGTTCATCAACGCGGTCGAAACGGCGCGGCCGGCGGCGTCATCGCAGAAAATATAGGTTTCGAGCGAGACCTCGTGCTTCGCGGCGTCGATGCGGCCAATCAGCGCCGGAAAAAACGCATCGCCCGATTTGAGCAATTTGACCGTGTTGTTGATCGTGAAGCACAACCTTCCCGGGCGGCGGCCGCGAAACAGCGCCTGCTTGAGTCGCGCAAAGCGACGCGAAGGTCCGCCGAAACCCATCACCGGCTGTGCTCCGCGAGCCGCTCGGGCAATTGCAGGATCGCCTCGCGATTGGACGACGAGAAACATTTCGCCGCGGCCTCGCGGAACGGCAACCAGAGAAATGCGGTGTGCTCGCGCGGCGCGAGCGTGACGGGAATGCCGTGCGGCACGAGCAGGCTGAACTGGTGCTCGACGTTGCGCACCACGCCTTCAGCATAGCGATGCCGCCATTCGGGATAGATGTCGTACTCGATCTCATGATGCCAGTCGATGAGCGAACGCTCGGGCACGCCCGGGCTTCCGACCACGATGCCGGTTTCCTCGGCCACTTCACGCGCGGCGGTGAGGGCGAAGGGTTCATCGATGTGATCTTTCGAGCCCGTCACGGACTGCCAGAATCCCGGCCGGTCGGCGCGCTCGATGACGAGCACGTCCATTTGGGGCGTATGGATGACAACAAGAACGGATTCGGGAATTTTTGGCGGCTTGGGCATTTTGGAAACGGCGCGGCCATTCGTGGAAGCTGGCCGAAGAATGTACCCCAAAAAACGAAAAAGGCGCATCAGGCGCCTTTTTCGTTTCGGGTGTTGCAGATGGATTACGGCTTACTGCACCTTCGGTTCCGGCTGGCGCAAACGAATATGCAGTTCCTTCAACTGCCGTTCGTCCACTTCGCTCGGGGCTTGCGTGAGCAAGTCGGTCGCGCGCTGCGTCTTCGGGAACGCGATCACGTCACGGATCGAATCGGCACCGGCCATCATCGTGACAATCCGATCCAGACCGAACGCAATACCGCCGTGCGGCGGCGCGCCGTACTGCAGCGCGTCGAGCAGGAAGCCGAACTTGATCCGCGCTTCTTCAGCGTTGATCTTCAGCGCGCGGAACACCTTGCTCTGCACTTCTTCCTGATAGATCCGCACCGACCCGCCACCGATTTCCCAGCCGTTCAACACCATGTCATAAGCCTTGGCAAGGCAGCGGCCCGGATCTGTCTCCAGATATTCCAGATGCTCGTCTTTCGGGCTCGTGAACGGGTGATGCGCGGCCACGTAGCGGTTGTCTTCTTCATCGAACTCGAACATCGGGAAATCGATGACCCACAGCGGCTTCCAGCCCGATTCGAACAGGCCGTTCGCGCGGCCAAATTCCGAGTGACCGATCTTCAGGCGCAGCGCGCCCAGGCTGTCGTTCACCACCTTCGCGCGATCCGCCGCGAAGAAAATGATGTCGCCGTCTTGCGCGCCGGTCCGTTCAATGATCGCGGTGATCGATGCGTCGTGCAGGTTCTTTACAATCGGGCTTTGCAGGCCGTCGCGGCCCTTCGCGATGTCATTCACCTTGATCCAGGCCAGGCCCTTCGCGCCGTAGATACGCACGAACTCCGTGTAGCCGTCGATCTCGCTACGCGTCATCTCGCCGCCGCGCGGCACGCGGATTGCCGCCACGCGGCCATCCTTGGAGTTGGCCGGCGTACTGAAGACCTTGAAATCAACGTCACGGACAGCATCCGTCAGGTCCGTGAATTCGAGCTTAACGCGCAGGTCCGGCTTGTCCGAACCAAAGCGGCGCATGGCTTCCGAATACAGCATGACCGGGAATTTTTCGTCGAGCGAAACGTCGATGGTCTTCTTGAACACGTGACGGATCATCGCTTCGAACAAGTCGCGGATTTCCTGCTCGCTCAGGAACGACGTTTCACAGTCGATCTGCGTGAATTCCGGCTGACGATCGGCGCGCAGGTCTTCGTCGCGGAAGCACTTCACGATCTGGTAATAACGATCGAAGTTCGCGACCATCAGCAATTGCTTGAACAATTGCGGCGACTGCGGCAACGCGAAGAACTGGCCGGGGTTCGTACGCGACGGCACCAGGTAATCGCGCGCGCCTTCCGGCGTGCTCTTGGTCAACATTGGCGTTTCAATGTCGATGAAACCCTGCTCGTCCAGGTACTTGCGCACTTCGATTGCCACGCGATACCGCAAGCGCAGGTTCTGCTGCATCTGCGGACGGCGCAGGTCGAGCACACGATGCGTGAGGCGCGTGGTTTCGGACAGGTTGTCGTCGTCGAGCTGGAACGGCGGCGTGACCGACGGGTTCAGTACATTCAGCTCATGGCACAGCACTTCAATCTTGCCGCTCGTCAGGCCAGCGTTCACCGTGCCCTCGGGCCGAGCGCGCACGATACCTTTCACCTGCATCTGCGGACGGCGCAGGTCGAGCACACGATGCGTGAGGCGCGTGGTTTCGGACAGGTTGTCGTCGTCGAGCTGGAACGGCGGCGTGACCGACGGGTTCAGTACATTCAGCTCATGGCACAGC
>NZ_JBSIPA010000632.1:0-2943 GCF_053574605.1 Caballeronia sp. M23-90
TGCCGCGAGCAAGGTGGCGAGCGCGTCGGCGGTGGACAACATCGGCTGGCGTAATGCGGCGGGCGTGGTGGACATCGGCAGGATGAGTTAGTGACCGTGAAATGGACGACGCAAATGGACGACGCAAAAAAAGCGCCGCATCCGAAGGACTTATATTGTAGCCAGAAGCGTCCGGCCGCTTGCACCCTATCCGGGGCCATAGACCATCCGGACAAGTCGTCGAAGCAACCGCAACGCGGCCGCGTCCCATCCGCGCGCCCCGGCCTCGGTGATACACTCGCACGACACTTTCAGACTTCTCCCCTATGAAATTCTGCTCCGTCTGCGGCCACGAAGTTAGCCTGCTTGTCCCTCCCGGCGACAACCGCGAACGTTTCGTCTGCGGCAACTGCGGCACGGTGCATTATCAGAATCCGCGCAACGTGGTCGGAACCGTCCCTGTCTGGGACGACAAGGTTCTGCTGTGCCGCCGCGCGATCGAACCGCGCTACGGCTTCTGGACGCTGCCGGCGGGTTTCATGGAAATGAACGAGACGACCAGCGAAGGCGCCTCGCGCGAGACGCTGGAAGAGGCCGGCGCACGCGTCGAGATCCAGAGCCTCTTCACGCTGCTGAACGTGCCGCATGTGCATCAGGTGCATCTGTTTTATCTGGCGCGTTTGCTCGATCTGGATATCGATGCCGGCGAGGAAAGCCTCGAAGTGAAACTCTTCGATGAAAGCGAGATTCCCTGGGACGAAATTGCGTTCCCGACCGTCGGCCAGACGCTGCGCTTCTTTTTTGCCGATCGCGCCGCCGGCACCTATTCGCTGCACACCGGCGACATCTTCCGCTCACTGCGCGAAGGCTGAGCGCCGCCCCGCATCATGGTTCCATGGCTCGCATCCGACGATCCGTTTCCGCCCGTCGAGCGCGCACTCGGCGAGGCGAGCGGCGCGCCCGGTTTGCTCGCGGCGAGCGCCGAATTGCAAAGCTCACGTTTGATCGATGCCTATCAGCACGGAATTTTCCCCTGGTATTCCGATGGCCAGCCCGTCCTCTGGTGGAGCCCGGACCCCCGCATGGTCCTGATCCCGGATGAATTCAAGGTCTCGGATTCACTTCGCAAGACGCTGCGGCGGGTGTTAAAGGACGCAGCGTGGGAAATTCGCGTTGATCACGATTTTGCCGGCGTGATGCGCGCGTGCGCGCAGACGCCGCGTGAAGGCCAGCGCGGCACGTGGATCACGGCGGACATCGTGGAGGCGTATTCGTCGTTACACCGCGACGGACGCGCGCACAGCATTGAAAGCTGGTTCGAGGGCAGGCGCGTGGGTGGTCTTTACGGCGTGTCGTTCGGGCGGATGTTTTTCGGCGAATCGATGTTCGCGCACCGCACTGATGCATCAAAAATCGCGCTCGCGGCACTCGTCGGACACTTGCGCCACCATAAAATAGAGATGATAGACTGCCAGCAGAACACGTCGCATCTGGCCTCGCTTGGCGGGCGCGAGATCACGCGGAAGGTGTTTCTGCGACATTTGCGCCACGCCGTGTTCGAGCCGCCGATTCCCTGGCAGTTCGACAAGTCGGCACTGCTCGCCACGCTTGGGGTCAATGCGGAAAGCTGAGAGCGCCCGAGCCAATCGCGACGGCAAGACAATTCAACGCAGGATCGAGTATTTCGAACACAGTGCCTTGTTTGGCCGGCAACGTCAGTCCGGCAACACAACGAGGCGACAGACGTTTAGAACGAGAGCTGCCAACGTGACTCACCCCAATGAGCTGCCGCTTTCACCGCTTTCGGCGTTGCAATTCTATGCAACGGCGCCGTATCCCTGCAGCTACCTCGACGGGCGCATCGCCCGCTCGCAGGTGGCGACGCCCAGTCACCTGATCAACTCCGACGTCTACACCGAACTCGTCAAGGCCGGCTTCCGGCGCTCGGGCGTGTTCACGTACCGGCCTTATTGCGACGGTTGCCGGGCGTGCGTGCCGGTGCGTGTGCCTATCGATGGATTCAAGCCCAACCGCACCCAGCGGCGCGTCTGGAAACAGCACGGCGACCTGGTGGCGAGTGTGGCTCCGCTTCACTACGACGAAGAACATTACGCGCTCTACATGCGCTATCAGTCGGCGCGGCACGCGGGCGGCGGCATGGATCGCGACAGCCGCGACCAGTACGAGCAATTCCTGCTGCAAAGCCGGATCAATTCGCGCCTGGTGGAATTTCGCGAGCCGGCGGCGCCGGTCGAAGCTGCCGCGAGCACGGAAAGCGACGACGGCAAGCCCAACGACGATCCACCCGCGAAAGGCGTGCTGCGCATGATCAGCATGATCGACATCCTGGGTGACGGCTTGTCTTCGGTGTACACGTTCTTCGAGCCGGACATGCCGCACACGAGCTTCGGCACCTACAACATCCTGTGGCAAATCGAGCAGGCGCGCAGCCTCGACCTGCCTTTCGTGTACCTTGGCTACTGGATTCGCGAGAGCGAAAAGATGGCATACAAGGCGAATTTCCGGCCATTAGAAGGATTGATCGATGGCCGCTGGGATCTGCTCGATCCCCTTACAATGCACTCCGCCGGAACGCCGCCGATGCCCGGCAAGATGGCCGCTGACAAACCGCGTCGCTAACGGCGGCACGCGCCGGGTTACTGCCAGGTCCGCCCCAAACGGTTTTTTCCGCGAAATTCAACGTTCCGACACAGCTTTTCGGCCGTCGCCATTAAAGCCGTTAAAATGGCGCGTCTCAATTTTTGCCGTTCCGGCCTCTCCTCGTGTTCAGTTCCCTCTACCCGCTTGCCCGCGCGCAACTTTTTCGCATGGATGCGGAAGATGCCCACCATCTGACGTCCGCGTTTTCGAAACTAGCTGGAAGGGTGCGCAAGTGAGCGCCTGGGTCGAGCATCCTCTGTTTCTCACAGACGACACGTCGCTTCTCGGGAAGTGGGCTAGCTA
>NZ_JBSIPA010000633.1:0-2942 GCF_053574605.1 Caballeronia sp. M23-90
TGGCAATGTGCGGCGTGATCCGCACGCGCGGGTGCGTCCATAGCGCATGACCGGCGGGAAGCGGCTCGGGGTCGGTCACATCGAGGATCGCGGTGTCGAGTTGGCCGCTCTCGAGCGCGGCGAGCAGATCTTTCTGGTTCAGGTGCGGGCCGCGGCCGGTTTGGATCAGCGATGCCCCTCGCGGCAGCTTGTTGAAAAGTGCTGCGTCGAGCATGCCCTGGGTTTCCTGCGTGAGCGGCAGCAGGCAGACGAGGATATCCGTGCGGGCAAGGAATGCATCGAGTGCGGCGGCGCCTGCATGACATTGCACGCCCTCGATCTGTCCGCCGGAGCGGCTCCAGCCCGCGCAATCGAAGCCGAACAGCCGCAGCCGCTGGAGAACGGCTGTCCCCAGCATGCCAAGACCCAGGACACCGATTCGCCTCGACGATGCCGGCCGGACGTGCCGTGCCTTCCACTCCTGCCGGGCCTGCTGCGCGGCGTAAGCCGCAACGTCGCGATGAATCGTCAGCACGGCTTGCGTGACATACTCGACCATGCCTTGCGCGATGCCCGGCTCGATCATGCGCACCACGGGAATATGCTCAGGCACGCGCGAGAGGTCGAACTGATCGACGCCCGCGCCCACCGAGAAGATAACCTCGAGGTTGGGCAGGGCTTCCAGCGGATTGTCGGGCGGCTGCCACGCGGCCAGGTATCTGATCGCCGCCGGATCGCCGACATCGGGCCACAGATGAAACGCAATGTCCGGCGCTTGCTGCGCGAAGAGCGCGCCCCACTGGGCGCCCCGAACGGGATCGGCTTTGTAGAGGAAGGCCATGGGGAGTTACAGCATTGCCTGATTGATGATCGCGAACTGGCGGCAATCGTCGTCCGGGTTGTCGCGACCCGTCGCGGCGGGCGCGTTCAGCACCATTTTCATCACGCTATCCACGCGCGGCAGTCCGAGGCCGTCGAGCCATTCGGTCAGGCCGCATTCGGCGGGTGTATCGATACGAATGAACACGCCCTCGTTCAACGACAGCCAATGGCTGATCAATGCCTTCGCGCGCACGGGATCGGAACCGGGCGCGACCACCGGGCCGATAGCGAAACCGCGTCCGAACCGGCGAAATAGCGAGAAGCCGATCAGTTCGCCGTCGCGGTCGAGACCGATGCCGTCGGCGTTTGCGAGCAGCGCCGGCAATGTCTGCGTGCGGTCGAGCCCGCATGCGCGGGACGCCAGATCTATGAGACGGGCGGTATCGTTCGTACCCAGCGGCCGCAGCCTTTCCCCCGACGGCAACGCCATCAGCGGCGGCTGGAACGCCGTTCCCTGATGCTGGTCGAGCGTCCCGACCGCGCGAAAGCCAAGTTTCTCGTAAAGCGGCTGGCCGGCGAGCGTGGCGTGCAAAAACGTCACCCGGCCTTCGAGTGCTTCGAGCACGCTTTCCATGAGCCTGCGCCCGATCCCGAGACCTTGCCGCGCCGGCGACACGATCACCATGCCAAGCGATGCCCGGTCGTCGCCATATGTCCAGTACAACGCCGTGCCCACGACCTCTCCGGCTTCAATGGCAACGAACCCGGCGCCGGCCTGCGCCACGAACTGCCAGTCTTCCGCGCGATGCGGCCATTTCAGCTCGACCGTGAGGGCATGCGCGGCGGCAATATCTTCGTCTGTGAAGGGTCTATATGCAACTTGGTCGGACACACGGCCTCCGTGAATGGCTTCGGACTACACGCGCTTACTCTGGCATTCGTCGCGGCGCGTGAATAGGACGATCTTTTCGTCGCGTCCTTTGCGAACGCAAGCAGGACGCAACCAGGCACTTTCGATGCAAATTGCACGGTCTGCGTCCTCATAACGCGTGGTTTGTGCTGAACGCGGATTTTTGTCGGTGAGATGTGCGGTGCTGCCGGCACTACGATTGAAGTGATTCCAGAGACCCTTCTTTCTCGAGGATATTGCAATGGACCAGTTCGATCCCGCCCGCATCACCGTGCGCACCGGGCATTTCATAGGCGGCGACTATGTGGACGAAGGTGAGCGCCGGATCGACGTCGCACGGCCCTCGGACGGCGTGATGTATGCATCGGTGCCGGTGGCCGATGCAGCCATGATCGACCGTGCCGTGGAAGACGCATGGCGTGCTTTCAAGACGAGTGGCTGGGCCAGCATGGCGCCGCGCGAGCGGGCGAAGATCCTGCGCCGCTTCGCCGACCTGGTCGCAGCGGACGTGGAAACGCTCGCGCCACTCGAATCCCTCGGCTCGACCCGCCCGATCCGCGACGCCAGCAACTGGGACGTCCCGTTCACCGCAGAGGGCATCCGGTTCTACGCGGAATTCGCCGACAAGCTCGGCGGCGATGTGACGGCGACAGATCACGATCATCTCGGCATGACAATCGCCGAACCGTACGGCGTGATCGGCGCCATTGCGCCGTGGAATTTTCCGCTCGTGATGGCGTCGTGGAAGATCGCGCCGGCGCTCGCGGCGGGCAACGCGGTCGTGCTGAAACCCTCGGAGATGACGCCGTTCTCGGTGCTTCGCCTGGCCGAGCTGGCTGTGCTGGCGGGCGTTCCGAAGGGAATTTTCAATGTGGTCCAGGGCGACGGCCGCACGACCGGGGACGCGCTCGTGCGGCACCCGAAGATATCGAAGGTCACGTTCACGGGTTCCACGCGGACCGGGGCAGCGATCATGGCCGCGTGCGCCGAGTCGGGCACCAAGCCCGTGACGCTGGAACTCGGCGGCAAGAGCCCGCAGATCGTGTTTGCCGATGCCCCCCGTCTCGACGATGTCGCGCGCCGGATTGCGGGTGCGATCTCGGGCAATGCGGGGCAGGTCTGCGTTGCGGGCTAGCCGGCGAACCACGGCATGTCGCGCACGAAGTCGCTGACCATGCCTTCGATGGCGAACAGCAAGTAGCCGTCGCCGTCGGGAATGGCGGCGCAATCA
>NZ_JBSIPA010000634.1:0-2940 GCF_053574605.1 Caballeronia sp. M23-90
TCTGAACAGCGCTTGCCGACATGGCAAAAGACATTCGGCTGGGCGTGCATTGCCCGCCCAGCCTGCCCGCGGCGGCATCCGCGTGCCTTTGCTAATAAGAAAGCGCACGAAAGTGCGGCGAATGCGCGATAAATACCTTCGATTTGCCTTGTAAATGGCCGTCAAACGCCTGCACACAGGGCGTATTGGTTGCGTTTATCCCGAAAAATGGCTAAAATCACGAAGTCGATGGGCATGGTGATTGTTTCGCCGCCCGGATGTGATCGCGGTACAGAAGGATGGGCGTTGCGCCCATTTTTTTTTGGGCTTTCGGTTCAGCATCTTGGGTAAGTGAATGCGCCGGCTCAAGGCGCGGTCCGCAGGTGTTCGGCGTGGAGCGCGCGAACATCTTGGAGTCTTTCACTGTGCAACTGACGGAAATCATCGAAACCACGGTCTCGGGCCTGGGCTACGAACTTGTTGAAATCGAGCGCGCGGGAGGCGGTTTGCTGCGTATCTCGATCGACCAGCCCGCCGGAATCGCGATTGAAGACTGTGAAAAAGTCACACGTCAGCTTCAGTATCTGTTCGAAGTGGAGAATATCGATTACTCGCGTCTTGAAGTCGGGTCGCCGGGTCTCGATCGTCCGCTCAAGAAATTGGCGGATTTCGAACGCTTCGCGGGCAGCGAAGCCACCATTACATTGAAGAAGCCGCTGGACGGGCGCAAGTCGTACCGGGGCATCCTGCATGCACCGAACGGCGAGTCGATCGGTTTGGAATTCGAAGGGAAGGACGGCGGCACTGCGATGCTCGATTTCACGCTCGCAGACCTCGATAAAGCACGTCTCGTCCCCAAAGTTGACTTTAGGAGCCGCAAACAATGAGTCGCGAAGTTTTGATGCTGGCGGATGCGCTGGCGCGCGAAAAGAACGTCAACAAGGACGTGGTGTACGCAGCGCTCGAAGCAGCGCTTGCTTCGGCAACGAAGAAGCTGTTCGAGGAAGATGTGGACATCCGCGTGGCGATCGACCGTGAGAGCGGCGAGCACGAGACGTTCCGCCGCTGGAAAGTGGTGCCGGACGAAGCGGGTCTTCAGGAGCCGGACCAGGAAATCCTGTTGTTCGAAGCGAAGGAAGAAAAGCCCGACGCGGAAATCGACGAGTACATCGAGCAACCCATTCCGTCCATCGAGTTCGGCCGGATTGGTGCCCAGGCTGCGAAGCAGGTGATTCTCCAGAAGGTTCGAGACGCCGAGCGCGAGCAGATCCTGAACGACTTCCTGGAACGCGGCGAAAAGATCATGACCGGCGCGGTCAAGCGTCTGGACAAGGGTAATTTCATCGTCGAATCGGGCCGTGTCGAAGCGTTGCTGCGCCGTGACCAGTTGATTCCCAAGGAAAACCTGCGGGTCGGCGACCGGGTTCGCGCTTATATCGCGAAGGTCGACCGCACCGCACGCGGCCCGCAGATCGAACTCTCGCGCACGGCGCCCGAGTTCCTGATGAAACTGTTCGAAATGGAAGTGCCGGAAATCGAGCAGGGCCTGCTCGAAATCAAGGCGGCTGCGCGCGATCCTGGCGTGCGTGCGAAAATCGGGGTGATCGCTTATGACAAGCGTATCGACCCGATCGGTACGTGCGTCGGAATTCGCGGTTCGCGGGTGCAGGCGGTGCGCAACGAGCTCGGTGGCGAGAACGTCGACATCGTGCTATGGTCGGAAGATCCCGCCCAGTTCGTGATCGGTGCTCTCGCGCCGGCTGCCGTACAGTCGATCGTCGTCGATGAAGAAAAACATTCGATGGACGTCGTCGTGGACGAGAATGAACTGGCGGTCGCCATTGGCCGTAGCGGCCAGAACGTGCGTCTTGCCAGCGAGCTGACCGGCTGGCAGATCAACATCATGACGCCGGACGAGTCCGCGCTGAAGCAGAACGAAGAGCGTGGCACGTTGCGCGGCCTGTTCATGGCGCGTCTCGACGTCGACGAGGAAGTCGCTGACATTCTCATCGACGAAGGCTTTACCAGCCTCGAAGAGATCGCCTATGTGCCGCTCAACGAAATGCTCGAAATCGAAGCCTTCGACGAAGACACCGTTCACGAACTGCGTAACCGCGCTCGTGACGCACTTCTGACAATGGCGATTGCGAATGAAGAGAAGGTCGAAGGCGTTGCGCTCGACCTGAAGAGCCTCGAAGGCATGACCGACGAGTTGTTTTCGAAGCTTGAAGAACATCAAGTCCGGACACGCGACGATCTCGCGGAGCTGGCTGTAGATGAGCTGGTCGAGATGACCAGTATTGAAGAGGATGCCGCTAAGGCGTTGATCATGAAAGCACGTGAACACTGGTTCCAGTGAGAAATGACCATGGCGCACTGATATATCGCGGCCGGCTGGCCGCATGACCCCGATCAAACAGCAGGGAATTTGTCCTTGCATCAAGAGGAATGAATGGCGAGTAACAACGTAGCCCAATTTGCCGCGGAACTCAAAATGCCTGCGGGCGTCCTGCTCGAGCAGTTGCAGGCGGCTGGCGTCACGAAAGCGAGCGAGGATGACGATTTGTCCGAGACGGACAAATCGCGCCTGCTCGAACACTTGCGCAAGTCGCACGGTTCCGCCGATGCCGACAAACGCAAGATCACTTTGACCCGCCGGCATACGTCGGAAATCAAACAGTCCGACTCTACGGGTAAAGCTCGCACCATTCAGGTCGAGGTCCGCAAGAAGCGCGTGTTCGTGCAGCGCGATCAGAGCGGTGCCGAACAGGTAGCCGAAGGTGCGAACCACGTCGAAGACGAAGTGGATGAAGCCGAATTGCAGCGTCGCGATGAAGAAGCGCGCCATGCTGCCGAGCTGCTTGAAAAAGAAGCGCTTGAACTGAAGGAACGCCAGGAGCGCTTCGAGCGCGAAGAGGCGGAGCGTGTTGCGCGCGAAGCGGCGGCAGAAGCCGAACGCCA
>NZ_JBSIPA010000635.1:0-2916 GCF_053574605.1 Caballeronia sp. M23-90
TCCTCATGGACCGGTACACATTCGATGCCGCGACCGGTTCGCTCAAGGCCACCGACCTCTACGCAAATCGTCCGATCAACAAGGTCATCGGCACAAGCATGTTGACGTTGCACAGCGGTGCCGGTCTGGCTGGCGTGAACGATCAGCAGATCGCTGTTGGCGTGACTCGTGGCGAATGACGGCAAGGGCGCAATGGCATCGGCTTCACGACGCTTGCGGCGCCGGCCGAGATAAAGCAGCCAGCCAGTAATGGCGAAAAGCGGCATCGTCAGGCTGCACAGCATGACGATGACCCGCCCTGGAACGCCGAACACGGCCCCGCTGTGCAACGTCAACATGCTTGTGCCGATGACCTTGTTGATCGGACGATTTGCGTAGAGGTCGGTGGCCTTGAGCGAACCGGTCGCGGCATCGAATGTGTACCGGTCCATGAGGCCGCCTCGCAACGGCCCGTCAAACCGTTCTATCGATACCGCTCGGCCATCGCGCGAAACCGTCAGCGACGCGCGTCCGAAATCCCGACCGACGCGCTGGACGAAGGTTTGCCAGGCGGGGTCAAAGGAAATCGCACGGCTTGAATCCGCCGCTTTAGGCACGCCTTCCACGCCCCGTTTTTTACGCGATCCCGCTGCACGCGGTGCATCGCCCTTCGCGTCCGCGAGCGCTTCCTTCGGCTTGCGATCCGCCGCGGGCGCACGACGTGTCTCCTCGATACCCAGCGCCTTGCTCGCCAGATCGTGATACCAGCCGTATGACCACCACAAGCCGGTCAGCGCGCTCATCAGGTAACACAAGACCATCCATCCACCGATCACCGCATGCAGCGACCGATAGAGATTGCGCCCCGTGCGCTTCAGGTCGAGCACGAACCACGCGCGCCAGTCGAGCGGCTTGCGCGGCCATCTGAGATACAGCCCGGACAACGCGAAGAATATGAGCGAAAAAGCGGCGATGCCGGTGATCTGCTTGCCGATCTCGCTGTCGCGCCGCCCTTCGGTGATAGGCAGCGCCAGAAACCGGTGCACGTCTTCTACAAACGAGAAAAAGTCGCTGCCGGCCGCTTTGCCGAGCACGTGTCCGTCGTAGGGATTCGCGTAGAACGTCGCTGCACCGGAGGGCTGGCGCACCCGGAACTGGACAGCTCTTTCCGGATCAGCCGATAACACCAGCGGCCTGATTTCCTCGCCCGGCAATTGCGCGCGGAGGCTCGCGAGCAACGCATCGGGCGTCATGAGTTCCGCGCCTTTCGCGACGCTGATGGTGCTGCTGTTCAGCAGTCCGGTGATCTCGTCCTCGAAGCTCATGGTGGCGCCCGTCAGCCCCATGAGCGCCAGCACCAGTCCCACTGTGACGCCGAGCAGCCAGTGCACTTGAAACAGAATTCGACGCGTCATTGAAATACCTGCAGTCCCTGCCCGGTTCCGGCGTTCATAAATAGTCTTACGGTTGGCTTCAAACCTGTTATTTCATCCAGGCTTACAGTTTTAAGCATCGGTCGGCGCCAGGCGCGACACACTATGGCGCTCGACGATGTCAGCGTGACGACGCACAGCGTGGAACATCGGTCGGCAACGGCCAGAGCGCAAAAGCTCTTCGATTTCAGAATGGGAATGATTCTCGTTTATTCTAACGACCTGTTGTCCCCAAGCGCAACAGATTTAAGCCGATCCCGTGCGAACGTGTCCAAGCAAGGCCCAGGACTTGCGGAATCGTGCTCGGGCCATATACCGGGAAGACGGCCGGGGCATCTGGAGGGCATATGCAACTCATTCGCTACCGCACGCTCAGGACGATCGCCGATCACCCAGGCGCGTTCGCCTTGCAGGTTCTAAAAGCCTTTCGCGCGAATCAGGGCATGTTGCTCGCGGGCGCGGTCGCGTATTACGCGCTGCTTTCCATCGTGCCGCTGCTGATCCTGGTCGTGATTGCGCTTTCACATGTGATCGACCGGCATGTGCTTCTCGACACGCTCTCTCATCTGCTCGAATGGCTCGTGCCGGGGCAGGCAAAAGCTATCGTCAAGGAGCTTGCAAACTTCCTCGCGCATCGGGCGGTGATCGGCTGGGTGCTGCTTTGCACGATGATCTTCTTCAGTTCGCTCGCCTTCACCGTGCTTGAAAACGCCATGTCGGTGATCTTCGTGCATCGGGTGGCAATACGTCGGCGGCATTTCCTGATATCCGCGTTGCTGCCTTACTGCTACAGCCTGTCGCTTGGCGCAGGCGTGTTGCTTGTCACGCTCGTATCGACAGGATTACAGGCGGTGGGCGCACATAGCGTCGATATCTTCGGCGTCGAAATTTCGCTTGGCGGCGCATCGCGCGTGCTGCTTTACCTGTTCGGATTCGCGGGCGAGGTGTTCGTACTGACATCGATCTATATGGTGATTCCGGTCGGACGTCCGCGTTTCAGGCACGCGTTGTTCGGCGCGGTTGCCGCTGCCTTGCTGTGGGAAGTCACGCGTCACGTACTGGTCTGGTATTTCGCCACGCTCTCGCAGGTGAGCGTGGTGTATGGATCGCTGACGACCTCGATTGTCGTCCTGTTCAGCCTCGAAGCCCTCGCGACATTGCTGCTCTTCGGCGCCCAGATGATTGCGGAATACGAACGGCTGCACGCAGGCACAACGGAGCTTCGGCCCAGATCGTTCCGAACGAGCTAACAACGGCCCGGACCAGCTCATCCCGGCGATAATGCGCGGACATCAGAACGGATCTGCAAGGAGACCCTTTGGAACTGCGCCAGCTTCGCTATTTCGTCCGTGTGATCGAACATGGCAGCATGGGCCGTGCGGCGATGGAACTTGGCGTAGTGACGTCGACCCTCAGCCAGCAGATCAGCCGGCTTGAAAGCGAGCTGTCCACGCGGCTCCTGCAGCGCACCGCCAACGGCGTGGTGCCCACCGACGCAGGCCTA
>NZ_JBSIPA010000636.1:0-2901 GCF_053574605.1 Caballeronia sp. M23-90
ATGCATGTCACGAGCGTCGGCGTCACGCGCAAGGTTACGGTTTGCTCGCCGGTGCTCGTGACATGCATGGATCGGCGCGCAGTCGCCAGCAACTCCTCAACGATGGGAACCAGCCGCTGGCATTCTGCAGTCGGCACGACCATGCGCGTATGGCGCACGAAAAGCGCACAGCCGAAATACTCCTCGATCTGCTGGATGTGCCTGCTGACGGCGCTCTGGCTCAGGAAAAGCTGCTGCGAAGCGGCCGTGAAATTCCCGCAACGCGCGACCACCAGCAGCGACTGCAGCACATTGAA
This sequence comes from Caballeronia sp. M23-90, assembly GCF_053574605.1. NCBI lineage: Bacteria > Pseudomonadati > Pseudomonadota > Betaproteobacteria > Burkholderiales > Burkholderiaceae > Caballeronia > Caballeronia sp. M23-90. The sequence continues at coordinate 297 of NZ_JBSIPA010000636.1, forward strand.
CGGCGGATATCGCTCGATTTTCATTTATGCAAGTTGTGCATGGTAACCATGAGATTTTACCGTTTGTCGGTAAAAAATTGGCGTTCATAAAATCGGCTGGATCGTGCGGGTGGGTCTGGGTTCTCGACGCAGTCCGCCGCCGCATATCAATCAGCTTCGCGGCGATTCGCATGAGCGAGCATTCACACCGGTTGTGGGGCGGGCGCTTCAAGACGGGGCCGTCGTCGGCGTTGATTGATGGCACGTAACAAAGATCCCCGTGAAATGGGGCTTGCAGGAACACGCAGTGAAAAAGGCCGTCATCGATGCCAACAACTAATTTGAGCAAACCACGCTGGCCGGATGGCAATCGATCCTGCTTCGCATTGGCGTTCGACCTCGATGGACCCACGGGCGACGCGATGCTCGACGGGTCCATCTGGAAAAACCCTTCGTACTTCACGCTGGGCAGTTACGGGCCGTGGCGTGCCTTGGGCCGCCTGCTGGACATGCTCGCGGAACGCAAGGTCCCGGCCACGTTCTTCGTGCCTGCGTGGGTGCTGGAAAACTGGCCTAGGCAATGCGCGGCGATCCTGGAAGGCGGACACGAAATCGGTTACCACGGCTACAAGCATGAAGCATTCTGGACGCTCGATCGCGATGGACAACGCGCGGTCATGGAGCGCTCCGCGCAAGCCTTCGATAAACATCTCGGCATGCGCCCGGTCGGTTTCCGAACGCCATCAGGCGATTGGGGTCCTGACACCATCAGCGTCCTGATGGAAGCCGGCGTGCGCTACTCGAGCTCCATGCGCGGTGACGACCGTCCGTACTTCCTGCCGGCAGAAAACGGCGGCACGCCCATGATCGAGATCCCCGGACGCTGGGAGATGGACGATTATGCGTCGCTTGCATATCACCGCAATCCAAACTTTCCGGCGAGCCTCGACCGCATTGCAAGCTATGACACCACGCTTGACAACTGGCGTCGTGAATTCGACGGTTCGCATCGCGACGGGTTGTGCCTGACGACGCTGTTTCATCCGAAAGTCTCGGGTAAGCCGGGGCGTATCGAGCTGCTCGAAAGCCTGCTCGATCACATGCACGCGAAGGGCGACGTATGGTTCGCCACGTGTCGCGATGTGGCGCAATGGTGGCACGATAACCACACGGAGGCCTGACCGATGAACACAATACGGTGGCCTGACAATGCGCGAAGCGCCGTCGTCATCACGGTCGATTTCAACGACGAACACGGCATCCTCACGCAGGAACCGCGCATTGCGGGCCGCGAAAAATCGTTATCTGTATGGCGTTACGGCGCCAAGCGCGGCGTGGATCGCGTGCTCGATGCGCTGGAAGAATTCGATGTCCGTTCAAGCTGGTTCGTGCCGGGCCGTGTTGCCGAGACGCATGGCGAACTGGTCGCGCGCATTGATGCGCAGAAGCACGAGATAGGCAATATCGGCTACGTCTGCGAGGACTTCGATACGCTCACGCTCGACGCTCAGAAGAACGTCTTCAGGCAGGGACAAGCCGCGCTTGAAAACGTGCTTGGCCACCGCGCCGAGGGCTTCCGTTCGTTCACTGGAAACTGGGCGCCGGGCTTCGCGGACTTTCTTCGCGATGAAGGCGTCACCTGGTCGTCGTCGTGGCGTGGCGATGATCTGCCGTATTTCCATTTGCCGGATACCGACACGGCGATCACTACACCGCCGCTCGTAGAACTGCCGCTTCACTATGAGCTCGAAGACGAGCCTTACTTCGCATACAACCTGTCGCCGGCGGTTCCTGTAGGGCAGCCCCGCATTCCGTCGTACGGTGAAGTGCTGAAGAACTGGAAACATGACTTCGCGGCGTTCCATCGATTTGGATTGTGCTTCGTGCTGCGGCTGCATCCGGAGATCATCGGCACGGCAGGGCGCATCGATGTGCTGCGTGAACTGCTCGCCGACATCCGCTCACGCAACGATGTCTGGTTCGCGACGGGCGCCGAGATGGCCGCGTGGTGGCGTCAAAGCGTCACGAGCAACGAGCCCGGTCACCCGGTCGAAGTGTATGCACGGCACAAGCAGGAGCAGGCATGAACGCTGGCAAATCGACCTTGTCGCAACGGCTTGCGGGGTTTATCGCAGAGACTTCGGGGGAGACGCTTCCGGTCTCTGTCGTGCATAAAGCGAAGCGCCATATACTCGACACGCTCGGCGTTTCTCTGGGCGGTGCGACGGCCGTTGAAGCGCGCAGCGTGCGTGCATTGATGAGCCTGGGAAGCAAAGGCGAAATACGCGCATGGGGTACGTCGCAGAGTTTTAACGCGCGTGACGCGGCGTTCGTCAATGGCGTTGCAGCACATGCACTCGAACTCGATGACGCCGGCGGCTGCGACCACTCCGGCGCAGTCGTCCTTCCCGCTGCATTCGCGGCGCTCGCCTGCACCGACCGCGCTGTATCAGGACGCGAATTTCTGACGGCGGTCGTCTTAGGCTACGACGTCGGCCGGCGTGTGCTCGAAGCGTGCGGCGGATATTCGCCACACAACAACTACGGCTGGCATTCCACCATGACATGCGGCGCGCTCGCCGCAGCCGCACCGAACGCGCCGCATGTCATGGTGGAATGCCAGCCA
>NZ_JBSIPA010000637.1:0-2899 GCF_053574605.1 Caballeronia sp. M23-90
TCCCTGCTGCGCCTGGCCGATGCCCCCGACGACCGCCGCCGTATGGGCGATGCCGGTTTGCGCATCACGCAGACGCGTTTTTCGGTGGACACCATGGCGAACGAAATGGCTGCGTTTTATGTGAGCAGCCTGAGCGAGCGGGGCCTCGCATGAAGACGGCGCGCGCCGTGCCCGTGCTGATGTATCACCACGTGAGCCCGGCGGCGGGCGCAGTGACCGTATCGCCGGCGAATTTCGCGGACCAGATGGCGATGCTCGCGCGCGAGGGTTACACGACATTGGGTGCGAGCGCTTTCAGCGCGTATCTTGCAGGCGAGCCGGTGCCCGAGAAGTCCGTGGTGCTCACCTTCGACGACGGGTATCTCGACAACTGGGTGCACGCACATCCGGTGCTCGCACTACACGGATTTAGGGCGCTCGGTTTCCTGGTATCGGGATGGATCAACGACGGCCCCGTGCGTTCGAACTCGGCGAGCGCATTGCCGGACCTGCCCGAGTTGCTGGGGCATACGGCATCGAAGGCGGCGATCGAGGCAGGTGAAACGGACAAGGTGATCGTCCGTTGGTCCGAGATTCACGCCATGCGCCAGGCCGGAACGTTCGAATTCCACAGCCATACGCACACGCATACGCGCTGGGATCGGGTGAGCGCGGACCCGGTTGTCAGACGCGCCAGCCTGCGATATGACTTGCTAGAAGCCCGCACGACGCTCGAACGGAATCTCGGCGAGGCATCGGATCATCTTTGCTGGCCGCAGGGTTATTTCGATACCGACTATCAAGAAGAGGCCGCCGCCGCGGGGTTCCGGCATCTCTACACGGTGCAACCGGGCACGAACGTCCAGCGCGGTGATCCGGGTCATATCTTCCGGCTCGACGTACGCGACAAACCCGCTGCGTGGCTGAAAAGCCGCCTGTGGCTTCACAGCCGGCCGCTTCTCAGCCGCCTTTACCTGAAAATCAAATGACGATGGACCGAAGCAGCCGCCGCGGCGACGCATTCGGACCCACGCGAGTTCCGACACTTACGAGTAATTATCGCCATGCATGATCGACACGTCTCCGTTATCGGCCTGGGTTATGTGGGTTTGCCCGTTGCCGTTGCCTTTGGCATGCAGCGCCGCACGATTGGCTTCGACGTCAGCCCGAACCGGCTCGCCGACCTTCGCGCAGGTCTCGACCGCAACGGCGAGGTCAGCCGCGACGAACTGGCTGGGGCGCAGATCGAACTGACCGACAGCGTCGAGAGCCTGAAGCAAGCCGACTTCCACATCGTTGCGGTGCCGACTCCGATCAGCGCCGGCGCGCAGCCGGACCTGCAGCCGGTGATCCGCGCCTCCGAAACGGTCGGCCGGGCGCTCAAGCGCGGCGACATCGTGGTGTACGAATCGACTGTTTATCCCGGTGTTACCGAGGAAATCTGCGTGCCGATTCTCGAGCGCGAATCGGGCTTGTGCTTCGGCACGGATTTCACGGTGGGGTACAGCCCGGAGCGCATCAACCCGGGCGACAAGCTGCACACGTTCTGCAATATCGTGAAGATCGTCTCGGGGTCGGATGCAAGGACGCTCGACCTGGTCGCCGAGGTGTATGGCTCCGTGGTGACGGCGGGCGTGTTCCGCGCCGGGTCCATCAAGGTGGCCGAGGCCGCGAAGGTGATCGAAAACACCCAGCGCGACCTGAACATCGCGCTGATGAACGAGGCGGCGATCATCTTCGATTACCTAGATATCGATACCCGTGAAGTGCTCGACGCCGCCGGCACCAAATGGAACTTCCTGCCGTTCACGCCCGGTCTGGTGGGCGGTCACTGCATTGGCGTGGATCCTTATTACCTGACGCACAAGGCGCAGGTGTCAGGCTATACGCCGCAGGTGATCCTGGCGGGACGACGGGTCAACGACGGCATGGGACGGTTTGTTGCCGAGCGTGCCGTCAAGACGCTGATCCGGACCGGCCGCGCGCCGCTGGGGGCGAAGGCGGTCGTGCTCGGGCTCACGTTCAAGGAGAATTGCCCGGACCTGCGCAATTCCAAGGTGATCGACATTGTTCATCACCTGGAAGACTACGGTCTCAACGTCCAGCTCCACGATCCGCTCGCGGACCCGGAGGAAGCTTTCACCGAATACGGCGCTTCGCTGACGGCGTTCGATGCGCTGGAACAGGCCGATCTTGTTGTTCTCGCGGTGCCGCATCGCAATTTCCTGCAAAATACGGGCGCATTGATCGCGCTGGCGAAACCGGGCGCCGTTTTCGCCGACGTGAAGTCGACCTTGCCGCTGGAGGAGATCGCTGCGGCGGGGCTCGTAGTCTGGCGTTTGTGAACGGTTAGCCGGGCCTGAACCGCCTCTATTGCCGGGTTCGCTGAATGGGCGTGGTTCCTGGCGTGTATCGATCGCAACCCACACACTCTAATTCTCAAGCAGGAACGCTGTCCGATGAGCCGACTTTCTGGACGCATGCGCATCATGACCCGCGCATTGCCCCGGCTGACGTTGAAGCCGTTGCGCCGGAAGCCGCAGGTGGTGAGGCGCGTCCTGATTGCGCATCACTTGTTGCTTGGCGACACGCTGCTGCTGACGCCGCTCATCGCCAAATTGCGCGCCCAACATCCGGATGCGCAGATCGTGCTGACCTGTCCGAAGCCGATCGTGCCGCTTTACGCCGGCAAGCCGTTCGGTATCGATGTGATTCCCTTCGATCCGCGCGACCAGCGCTCGGTCAGGGCCGTGTTGCGTTCGGGACCGTACGATCTCGGCATCGTAGCCGGGGATAATCGTCATGCGTGGCTGGCGCTCGCGGCCGGATGCCGGTGGATAGTCGGTCACGCGCACGATCTCCCTGCCTGGAAGAACTGGCCGCTCAACCAGGCCGTGCCCTATCCGGACCATCCGGGCGC
>NZ_JBSIPA010000638.1:0-2896 GCF_053574605.1 Caballeronia sp. M23-90
GCGGCTTTGACGAACTACTTTCAACTCTGAGTCTTTGCCAGTCATAGGTGTCCACCTCCAAATTGGTGGACACCTATGCTCCTCGCTCAGAGCGTCAGTTGGTAGACGTCGAAAATGGATCGCTTACCAATTACTTGCGTTTGCCATCTTCTACTTCGCGTGCGAATGCGAGTGCGATGCGCTGGCATCATCCGATGGAGCACCTATATCCTTACCAGATGGCGATTGCTGCATGGACTCCATTCCCTGCATGTTTTTCATCCCCTCCATTTCCTCATCCGGGGGCGCCTTCGCAACGATCTCCTTATATTGCTGTGGGCTCAATGTGGGTAGTTTGTTCAAAAACGCTACCATGCTCCAAATCGTGTCGTCGTCGTGCGTCTTACCCCATGCAGGCATGGCGCTCATTTTCAATCCGTGTTTAACAATCCAGAACGCATTGCGGGGGTCGACTTGAACCTTGGAGAGTTCTGGCGGTTGGGGGTAGAGCCCGGGCGCAAGTTCGGAATCTTTGACTCCCGGCGCAAGGTGGCATGTGACGCACATTGCGGCGTATTGACCGGCTCCTTTCAAAATAAGTTGCGGGGCCTCAAGATTTGGCGGAGAAATGTTTTTTGCATGGCTTTCGACTGACCGATTGCGCAACGTTTGCATGACCTTGTAGGTAAGTGGCCAATGCGGGTCGTCGGCGCCCATATTGTAACTACCAGAAAGCACAAACGTTGCGCTACCGATCACTGCGACCGCGGCAATAGTTGAGACCGGAACGATCCAATGCTTCATACGCTCACCGAAAAAGAATCTTAAGAAACATCTTCTATTGACGCGAACGCCCAGCCTATCCCGAGGGCGGCATAGCGAGGATCCAGGCAGACTCGTCGCGACTTGATCAAACAATGCCAAGGATGTGTGCTGTCGCTAAGACGCCTGTCGGCACCGCAACGGCGTATCGCACTCGCACAGCTAAGCGAAGCGTCACAGCGCACTGGAATCACAACTGAAGCCTTAGTGCCGAACGCTATAAAGCTCGCGATTTCGTTCGATGGTTCGCTGACTCGGCGGATAGTCGGTCTTGTTTGACGGAACAATGCCATCGCGCTGCGCTTGGATTAGTTCTGAATACACTTCAGCGCGCGTTTTACCACCCGGGTTGCTGGCGTGGGTGCCGTCGGACATGCCACCGTAGGAATTTGAGAGCACCGGAACATCGTTCAGTCGGTAGGCATGCTCTGCGAACACAGGCGTCGTAACGGCGATACCCAAGATAGCAATAAAAGCGCTCAGGAATTTCATTTAAACCTCCAAGTTGTGATGCGTTGATGGATAGTCTAGATGGCCCATCCTGACGAGAGCATGGCCTCAACATGAAAATTGAGTAACGTTTGAAAGCTACATCTTCGGATGCACACTGCATAGGGGAAACCGTTGCTTTTCCTTAAAATAATCGTTGAGCAAAAGCGCATGGGTGACCGAAACATTGCGAAAATGTAATGCCAGTGCAATGAAGATGTTGTCGCTTTTTGATAGTCTTCAACATGTCCGAAATTGCGGCAATGGAACGAGGCTTTCGCCTAAGCCATTAGCTTAGGAATACAAATTAGTTGGTTTATCTCATGCGGTTTTGTTGTTGTGAAAAAGAAACATTGAATTAGGTTGAATTTTTAAAAAGTTGGTTCGGTCGATGTCCCGCTGACAGAATTGCGTCGCACATCCACGCAACCGGAGAACCACATGAAACGTTTTGTATTTGTTGGCCTGTCTTTAAGCGCCATACTTAGCGCATCGCAGGCGCGTGCTCAGAGTTCGGTGACCCTATATGGTTTGTTGGATGAGGGAATCAATTACACGAATAACGCAGGCGGCCATTCGATCTGGGAAATGCAGAGTGGCTTCGCTCAAGGCAGCCGCTGGGGCCTTAAGGGAGTTGAGGATCTGGGAGGCGGTATGAGAGCCATTTTCCAGCTGGAGAACGGTTTTGATGTCAGTACGGGTCGATACGGGCAGGGCGGCCGTCAGTTCGGCCGACAGGCATATATTGGCGTTCAAAGCACGCTCTTTGGCACGGTAACGCTTGGCCGGCAATACGACTCCGTCGTCGATTTCGTTGCGCCTCTCACCGCGAACGGAAATTGGGCGGGATATCTATTTAGCCATCCGTTCGACAATGACAACACCGACAATTCCTTCAGACTTAACAACTCGGTCAAGTACACCAGTAGCAACTATGCTGGTTTGACTTTCGGCGGCCTCTATGGATTTAGCAACCAGACGAATTTCTCTGATAACCGGTCTTACAGCGTGGGTGCGCAGTATGCGATCGGCCCATTAACAGTCGCCGCGTCGTACATGCAAATCAACAATCCCGGAGTTAACGTAGCGGGTTCCCTAGCCAATGACACGACGTTCACTGCAGCGCGGCAACGTGTTTGGGGAGGCGGTGTTAACTACACACTTTTTACCTCGACGACTGTAGGGTTCGTCTACACTCACACCGACCTCAACGCGCCTACTGCGATCAGCGGATATCTAAGCGCGCCTTTCGCAAACGCCCCCAGCACGCTGAAATTTGATACCTATGAAGTGAACGTGAAGCATCAGTTTACCTCGAGTTTTTATGTAGGCGCTATGTGTAGCTTTACCCAAGGCAAGTTCAATTCGGCAGCGGGGGAGGCGAAACCAAAATGGAATCAATTCGGGCTGATGGCCGACTATGACCTGTCCCCACGCACCGATGTTTATGTACAGGGGCTATACCAAAAAGTGTCGGGTAGCCCTGCGTGCCAATATGAGATGCGACACCTGCCTTGGACCAATTAGAGTACAAAGACAGGATGCAATTCATGGCCAATCCGATGAAATCTGTAGTGAAGCCCGTACCGCAGCCCGCTGGGCTGGA
>NZ_JBSIPA010000639.1:0-2881 GCF_053574605.1 Caballeronia sp. M23-90
TGCCACCCGGCGGGTCGCGCAGGTCGCGGCGCAGCATGCGGCAGCAGTCGATCGCGAGGCACGCTTCCCCGTAGAGGCGTTCGAAGCCATGCGCCGCGAACGGCTTTTGTCGGCGATGGTTCCGGCGGAACTCGGCGGTGCCGGCCTGACGCTCTCCGAAGTCGCGCGCATTTGTGAAACGTTGGCGCATGCGTGTTCGTCGACGGCAATGGTCTACGCGATGCATCAAAGCCAGGTGGCGTGCCTGTCCGATCAGGGCAACGACGTTCCCTGGATTCGCCAGATGATCGCCCGCATGATCGATGAACAATGGCTGCTGGCGTCGGCAACGTCGGAGGAAACGATCGGCGGCAACATGCGCACCAGCGCCTGTGCGGTCGAATTGACCGATGGTGCGTTTCGCATCGAAAAGCTTGCTCCGACCATTTCATATGGCGCGCACGCCGACTGCATCCTGGTCACCGCGCGCCGCAGTGCCGAGGCAAGCGCGTCGGACCAGGTGCTGATCGTGGCGCCGCGCGACACCCTCGTGCTGGAAAAGCGCGGCGGCTGGGATTCGCTCGGCATGCGCGGAACCTGCAGCGAAGCTTTCCGTCTGATCGCAACGGGCCGCGCCGAGCAGATCCTGCCCGTGCCGTTCGCCCAGGTCGCGGACCAGACCATGCTGCCGGTGTCGCACACGCTCTGGGCCGCGGTTTGGGTGGGTATCACGTCCGACGCCGTGAACCGCGCGCATCAGTTTTTCCGCACGCAGGCACGCGGCAAACCGGGTGCGCTGCCGCCATCGGCGGGACGGCTGGCCAATGCGGTTGCGCAGTTGCGCATGATGCAGGCACGTCTGAAGGACGCACTGGACGCCGCCAGCGTCGCATCGTCCGAACGCGTGGCGCGCGAAGCACGTGAAGCGTGTGACTTCGATACGCCGCTTGGCGCGTCGTTGAGCCTGGCATCGGACATGAATACGCTCAAGCTGAGCATTTCGTCCGCAGCGCTCGAAGTCGTGCAGGAAACGCTGATGATCTGCGGCATGGCAGGATACAAAAACAACACTGAATACAGCGTCGGGCGTCATCTGCGCGATCTTTTTTCCGCGCCGCTGATGATCAGCAACGACCGCATCCAATTGAACACGGCGAATCTGCTGCTCGCGCAGCGCACGCCGGCTACGGGGAGAATCTAGGACATGAACACGCTCACGGATAACGCGGCCATTGAAGCCGCCAGCGCAACGAACACCTACAACGCTTCGGATGTGACGCTGCGAGCGCGCATGATCGAAGCGGGAATCCTGATTGAAACCGGTGAAGACGGCCTGTACGGACGCAGCCACGTGTTCGAAGATGTGATCGAACGCCTGAACAACGCCATTTCACTGTTGGGTGCGGATCAGGAAGCCGAAGTGCTGCGCTTCCCGCCGGCCATGCGCCGCCACGACTTCGAAGACAGCGAGTATCTGAAGAGCTTCCCTGACCTTGCCGGCACGATCCACTCGTTCCAGGGCAACGACCGCGGTCATCACAGGCTGCTCGCGGCACTCGAAAAGACGGTTTCAGTCGGCGAAGAAGAACGTACAGACGAATGGATGGACCAGCAAAAGCCCACGCGCCTCGTGCTCACGCCGGCCGCCTGCTATCCGATCTACCCGGTGGTCGCCAAACGCGGTGCGCTCGCTGAAGACGGCGCAACGGTCGACGTATTCGCGTACTGCTTCCGTCACGAACCGTCCATCGATCCGAGCCGCATGCAGATGTTCCGCATGCGCGAATACGTGCGTTTCGGCAGCCCGGAGCAAGTCATGGCGTTCCGCCAGAAGTGGATCGAGCGTGGTTCGCTACTCGTGAACCTGCTCGGCCTGCCGTTCGAAATCGATCTGGCCAACGACCCGTTCTTCGGTCGCGGCGGCAAGATCGTGGCCGACAGCCAGCGCGCGCAGCAACTCAAATTCGAATTGCTGATTCCGGTTGCGACGCCCGACCGTCCTACCGCATGCCTGTCGTTCAACTACCACATGGAACACTTCGGCGAAATCTGGAAGATCGCCCAGGCAGACGGCGAAGTGGCGCACACAGCGTGCGTGGGCTTCGGCATGGAGCGCACCACGCTCGCCCTCTTCCGCCATCACGGTCTGGACGTCAAGGCGTGGCCGGCTGAAGTGCGCGATTTCCTCTGGGGCGATACGCAATCACGCATCAAGACCGGACTCGAGGCACTTTCATGACAGCCGTTCACACAAGCGGCGCGGCAGATTCGAATCGCGAGCGTGCCCGGGTAATTCAATTGCTTCCGCAGCATATGCGCGTACGCAAGCACCAGTCGCACTCGCTGCATCAGGGCGATCGCGTCTGGGCGGAAACGAACTGCTACGTCGACTTGTGGATTGAGTTGCTGCACGGCTACGGACTCGACCCGCGCGCCGCGCTCGGCTTCACTGTCATGCAGGACTTCGAGGGGGACCAGTTCACGTTCTTCAAGTTTCCTCTCGAAGACCTCTACACGCTTTACGGCATGCAGGTGCAGGAACTCGCAATCTACGATTCACTCGAGGACCGCATCCGTACGCAAACCCAGCGCGGGCATACCGTGCTGGCTGAAGTCGACGCGTTTTATCTGCCCGATACCCGTGCGACTTCGTACCAGCAGCAGCATACGAAGACGACTATCGGCGTGGATTTCATCGATCCGCGTTCGCGCCGGCTCGGTTATTTCCACAACACCGGTTATTACGTGCTGGACGGCGAGGACTACCAAGGCGTGTTCCGGCAGCTTCCTGAATTCGCGGACCGCCCCGAGATCCTGTTTCCGTACGTGGAGTTCTGCAAGCGCGCACGGCCGGCGCTGAGCGGCACGGCGCTCGCGGAGAACATAGAAGGCGCGGAGATCT
>NZ_JBSIPA010000063.1:0-21794 GCF_053574605.1 Caballeronia sp. M23-90
CCAGCCGTGTGCCCTCCCGATCTGGCGCCGCCCAGACCCCCGACGGCCAGCAGTTTGGCGTCGGCGCCTGCATCGGTGGCACCTGCGAGGACGGCTTCGGCGGCTTTTTTCGTGTGACCATAGCCACTGTGATAAACGATGACGATTTTCGGCATGTCATTCCTTCTCTGCGACTCAACGTCGCGGGTTAAGCGGAAAGACCCAGTCTAGCAAGCCAAATTTCGGGCCGATTTGCGCACCTTGCGGAGGGTTTTGGTCACCGTCCGTAGGTCACCACGAGCTGCGCGCTGGACAGCGCCGTTGTGCGGATCTCGTGTTCGAACATGAGCGAGGGGCTGCTCTGGCGAAGGCGCAAGTCGGCGCTGTTGAGCGCGTAGACGGTGATGATGTATCTGTGTGGTTTGCCTTGCGGCGGACACGGTCCCGCATAGCCGTCGATGTCGAAATCATTGCGCGATTCGACCGCGCCGATCTTGCGCAGGAAGCCCGAGGCGCTTGCGTTTGACGGCAGTTTGACAACGCTTGCCGGGATCCCGGCGACAGCCCAGTGCCACCAGCCGCGCCCGGGGGCATCGGGATCGAAGATGGTCACCGCGAAACTTTGGGTGTTGGCCGGCGCGTTGTGCCAGGAAAGCTGGGGGGAACGATTGCCGCCTTTGCAGTCGTTCTGATCGAAGACAAGGGAGAGCGGTGCTCGCTGATCTGCAACGATGTCGCTGCTTGTCAACGTGAATGGAACGGACGCAACAACTTCGGCGACTGCGTGCGGCGCATTTGATACCATCGCGGCGCAGAAAAACGGAAGCAGCAGTGAGCGGCGGGCGATTCGGAAACGAAAAACGCGGCAATCAGCGACGCGGTACACAGCACAAACCACAAGCCCGGTCCCCAAGCGCATGGTGCGAGTTCTCCTGTCTCGGGCGTGGCCAGAACTGGCGTTTCACCCTTTGTAACGATGTATTTTGTCTCAAAAATAGGATTAATGCTGCATTCAAGTTTAACATTGCGTGGGAAGGATAAAATTTTTCAAATGTTCGGCACACAACTCAGCAAGGGGCAACCAGTAGACTCGGGTTTCGCTGGGATTCCGATCTCCAGGCTGAAGGGGGTATGTAATGAACGCGGGCATACTGCCTATAATGCGCAAGGGATTTATCCATTTACGAGCGGGGGGTAAATAATGGGTCAACGGATAAAAGTCATTATCGCCGATGACCATCCTGTCATTCTGTTTGGCGCTGCGCAGGCATTACTGAAGTTTCCCGAAATCGAGGTGGTCGGGCAGGCACGTCAATCCACGGAATTGATTCAGCTTCTGCAAAAGTCTCCGTGCGACGTGGTTGTGTCAGATCTCGCCATGCCGGGTGGCCAGTTCGGTGACGGTATGCCGCTCCTGGGTTATATCGGGCGACAATTTCCGACGGTGCGTATTGTCGTATTAACCATGCTGGAAAATCCCGCGCTGCTCAAACGCTTGCGTGAAGTGGGCGTCACGGCGGTAATCAACAAGTCAGACGATCTAAGTCACATTGGTCTCGCGATCGTGCATGTCATGCGCGGGCAGGAGTACATCGGACCCTCGGTGCGCATCGCCCTCGACAGCATGGGCTTGTCCGCGAGCGGTCAGCAACGCGACGTGGTGTTGTCCAAGCGCGAACTGGAAGTCGTGCGCTTATTTGTTTCGGGCATGACGATTACCGAAATTGCGGCGCAGTTGAAGCGCAGCATCAAAACAATCAGCACGCAAAAGAATACCGCCATGCGCAAACTCGGTATTGAAAGGGATTCGGAATTGTTTCAATATGCCCAAAGTAATGGTTTATTGAATTTGTCCGCGTATGTGGGCGATGGAAATCTCGACGATGAATTTCGCGCAGACATCGATTAACTGTTAAGTTTGTTGAAACGAAAATCCGCTCGTTGATGAAACGCGCGGATTTTTTATTTCATTGACAGTATAAAAATTACGGATTATTTCGGTGTTGCCATTACCCCGCCGTGCGCCGCCGACCAATCGGCCGGGGCGTGTAAAAATTGTTCAACTTCATCCAGCGTCTTTGTCTCAAAATAACCCGCCTGTTTGGCGACCCGTAATACGTCCCACCAAGTCGCAAGCGCGTGCAATTCCACGTCGATGTCTTTCAGAACCGAAACACTTTCTTTAAAGATGTTGTAATGAAACAGCACAAAGCAATGGTTCACTTTCGCGCCCGCTGTGCGTAGCGCGTTGATGAAATTGATCTTGCTGCGGCTGTCGGTCGTCAGGTCCTCGACCAGCAGCACGCGTTGGCCTTCCGTCAACACACCTTCGATCTGCGCATTGCGGCCGAACCCCTTCGGCTTCTTGCGCACGTATTGCATCGGCACCATCAACCGGTCCGATAACCACGCGGCAAACGGAATGCCGGCGGTCTCGCCGCCCGCGATTGCATCGATCTGTTCGTAGCCAACGTCACGCAGGAGCGTGGTCTCGGCCATCTCCATCAGGCCGCGGCGCACGCGGGGATAGGAGATCAGCTTCCTGCAATCGATATAGACCGGACTCGCCCACCCCGATGTGAAGATATACGGCTTGGCCGCATTGAAATGCACGGCCTCAACCTCGAGCAGCATTTTTGCGGTGGTGTCCGAGATGGTCTGGCGGTCAGTGCCTGTCATGGGCAAGTCCTTGGTTTCGTGAGTGGAGAGCATCCCTGCCGTCGATACTACCCGGCCGATAAGTTGCAGATCATGACGATGCAACTCGGTCGCCGTGCAATCCATGCAATGCGTTTAGTCGGTTAGGCGCGCCTTTATGTCGAAAATGGTGCTCTGCGTCAAAATTATCGTGCGGTGTACACTATTTATCCCCGAAAAATGCTAAGCGCAGTCCGGGCGCGCAGTGCTTATCCCTGCGTGCCCGCCACGCGCAATCCCGACGAATTCTTCGCGCAGCCCGAAGCGGGCGCCGGCGCCGCTTCGCAAACAAATTTACTTTCCCCAACTCTTTTCCTAAACGTCTCAGGCCAATCATGGACGAACAACTGAAGCTCAGCGCCCTCGCATATCACCAGTATCCGAAGCCCGGCAAGATCTCGGTCACGCCGACCAAACCCCTGTCGAACCAGCTCGACCTGTCGCTGGCGTATTCGCCAGGCGTGGCCGCTGCCTGCATGGCCATCTTCGACGAACCGCTCGACGCCCAGAAGTACACCTCACGGGGCAACCTGGTCGGAGTCGTGACCAATGGCACGGCGGTGCTGGGGCTCGGCAACATCGGACCGCTTGCCGCCAAGCCGGTGATGGAAGGCAAGGGCTGCCTCTTCAAGAAGTTTGCGGGCATCGACGTGTTCGATATCGAGCTCGCCGAAACCGATCCGGACAAGCTCGTCGATGCCATCGCCATGCTCGAGCCCACGCTTGGCGGCATCAACCTGGAAGACATCAAGGCACCGGAGTGCTTCTACATCGAGAAGAAGCTGCGCGAGCGCATGAAGATTCCCGTTTTCCACGACGACCAGCACGGCACGGCGATCATTGCATCGGCGGCGATTCTCAACGGGCTGAAAGTCGTCGGCAAGAAGCTCGACGAAGTGAAGCTCGTGTGTTCGGGCGCGGGCGCCGCCGCAATCGCGTGTCTCGATTTGCTCGTCGACCTCGGGCTCAAGAAGTCGAACATCCTGGTCTGCGACTCGAAGGGCGTGATCTACGAGGGACGCGGCAACCTGGATCCATCGAAGGAACGCTACGCCGCGAACACGACGGACCGCACGCTCGCGGACGCCATCGATCAAGCCGACGTTTTCCTCGGCTGCTCCAGCGCTGGCGTGCTCAAGCCGGAAATGGTCAAGGTCATGGGCACGCAGCCGCTGATCCTCGCGCTCGCCAATCCGGAGCCCGAAATCCGCCCGGAAGAAGCGAAGAAGGTGCGCCCGGACGCAATCATCGCTACGGGCCGTTCGGACTATCCGAACCAGGTGAACAACGTGTTGTGCTTCCCGTTCATCTTTCGCGGTGCGCTGGACGTGGGCGCGACCACCATCACTGAAGAGATGAAGCTCGCGTGCGTGCGCGCGATCGCGGAACTCGCCCAAGAGACCGATCAGGGCGATGAAGTCGCCAAAGCGTACGAAGGCCATTCGCTCGAGTTTGGGCCCGATTACTTGATTCCGAAGCCGTTCGATCCGCGCCTGATCATCAAGATCGCGCCGGCTGTGGCGCAAGCCGCGATGGACTCGGGCGTGGCGAAACGTCCCATTCACGATATGGACGCGTATCGCGAAGAGCTGGGCACGACGGTTTATCGTACGGGCATGGTGATGCGGCCGGTGTTTGCCGCGGCCAAGTCGGCGCCCGCGCGCATCGTGTTTGCCGAAGGTGAAGACGAGCGTGTGCTGCGCGCCGCGCAATTCGTGCTGCTGGAGAAGATCGCGAAGCCGATCATCATCGGGCGCCCGGCGGTGGTAGAAATGCGGCTGCAGAAGATGGGCTCGAAGCTCAAGCCTGGCACAGACTTCGAGATCGTGAATCCGGAAGACGATCCGCGTTACCAGAAATGCTGGCAGGAGTATCACAACATTGCTGCACGCGAAGGCGTGACGCCGGACAACGCGAAGGCCGCGCTGCGCAAGTTCAACACGTTGATTGGCGCCATCCTGGTTCGTCTCGGCGATGCCGACGGCATGATCTGCGGCATGATCGACACGTATCACGACCATCTCAAATTCATCGAGCAAGTGTTGGGCAAGGCTGACGGCGTACAAAACTTCGCCGCCATGAACCTGCTGATGCTGCAGGGACGCAATCTCTTTATCAGCGATACGTATGTCAACGAGGTCCCGACGCCCGAGCAACTCGCCGATATGACCATTCTGGCGGCGCGTGAAATCGAGAAGTTCGGGATCGCGCCGAAGGTGGCGTTGTTGTCGAACTCGAACTTCGGCAGCGTGCCGACGGCTTCATCGAAGCGCATGGCCGAGGCTCGCAAGCTGATCGCCGAACGTGCGCCGGATCTGGAAGTCGATGGCGAAATGCACGGCGATGCAGCCTTGTCGGAGGTGGTACGCAAAGCCGCGATGCCGGCCTCGACACTGACCGGCGAGGCGAACCTGTTGATCATGCCGAACGTGGAAGCCGCGAACATCACCTATAACCTGCTCAAGATGGTGAGCGGGGAAGGCGTGACAGTCGGTCCGTTCCTGCTTGGCGCTGACAAGCCAGTGCACATTCTCACGCCTGCCGCGACCGTGCGGCGGATCATCAACATGACAGCGGTGGCATCGGCGAATGCGCGGGTGAAGGCGGCTGGCAACGCGGTGTGATGAAGTGGATTTGATCGTCACCATTACTATGTGACGAGATTTGATCAGGTGGGGACAGGCGGTGACCGAATAGATCGGTCACCGCTTTTTTTTCACGCGCCAGAAATATCTAACTCAAACGTGACATGGACGCTTAGGAATTTTTTTAAAGAGATAAGAAAGTTGTCGCACATACAACGGCGTCTTTCTTATTCGGACAAATCTGATTTGGTTGGCAAGGAGTGCTGAGTAGAGTCGCGGATCGTTTCACTTACCTGTTTGTTGCGGCGAATTATTTCTTGAGTTCGTTTCGCGTCAGACACATTCCGCATAACTCTTTGCAGGTATTCAGCATGAACAAGGTCTTTAAATCGGTTTGGAGCGAAGCTCTGGGTGCTTGGGTCGCAGCATCGGAATTGTGTCGCGGACGCGGGAAGGGCGGCGGGAAGGTGGCGCGGGCGGTGGCGTTGGCAGTGGCGTTGGGAATGGCGGGTGGGGCGTTTGCTGCTGGAGCGGGGACATCGGTGTCCAATGCAAGTCCGGCCACTGCAACGAACTTGACCGACATTGCGATTGGTTCAGGCGCGACCGCAGCGAGCAAGACCAAGGATGCGATTGCTATCGGCGACACTGCAGCGAGCTCGGCGGATGGCGCAATCAGCATCGGCGGCAGTGTTTCAAACGCGGCGACTAACTCAATTTTGATGGGGAACGCAGGAGTTCCGGCCGGAACGACCGGGCAGGTACCGGTTGCTTCGATTGACGCTGGTTCGACCGCGTCGGTATTTTTCGCGCCTGCTGGCGGCTCGGTTCAGACGTCGGCGAACTCGTTTTCCTTCAATCCCTATGCCGGAATCAAGACCTCGGGGTCGCCCGACTCCGTGAATATCTCGGGGACGGTAAGCGCGGCGCCATCGTCTGTAGCCATCGGTAGCAAATCCAGCGTCACCAACACTACCGCTGCAGCGACAGCAGGTGTCGCGGTCGGAGCGAATGCCTCAGTGCAGGCGTTGAACTCAGTGGCGATTGGTGCCAACTCAGTTGCCGTCGATGCAAAGACGAACCAAAACGCTGCGGATATCACGAACATCAACAACACGATCAAGAACCTTTCGATCACCGGCGATGCTTACGTGAGCCAGGATCCTTCGAGCGGCGTGATCTCCATCGGCGGGAACACGAATGGCAACGAGATCAATGTTGCGGGAACCAGTGGCGCGCGGAAGATTTCGGGCGTGGCAGCCGGCAGCATTGCACCGGCGAGTACGGACGCCATCAATGGCGCTCAAGCCTATAACATTGCCGCGTCCACGGCAGCAGCGTTGGGCGGAGGAGCAAGCGTAGACGCAAACGGCGGCGTAACGGCACCCACCTACACCGTAGGCGGAACGGACGTGCATGACGTTGGAACAGCTATCGCCAACCTCGATGGTCGTACGACTCAGAACACGACCGACATCACGAACATTGCGAACGCAACAAAAAATGCGGTCACGTACGATTCAGATGCGCATAACAAGGTCACGCTTGGAGGTACAGACGCTGCGGCCGCTGGAAATGCTGTCCAATTGTCGAATGTTGCGGCAGGTGAACTTTCGGCGACCAGTACCGACGCTGTGAACGGAGCGCAATTGAATGCGACGAATGCGCGCGTCGATACGTTCGAAAACGTCGTCAACAACCTTTCCGGCACGGGCAGTCCGTTTATCGCGATCAATTCGTCGGTTACGACGTCCCAGGCCCCTACCGCAACAGGCACCGACGCTGTCGCGATCGGCGCGAATTCCCACGCCTCGGGTAACAACTCGGTCGCGCTGGGTGCTAACTCGATTGCCGATGAAGACAACACGGCGTCAGTGGGATCTGCCGGGAACGAACGCCGTATCACCAACGTGGCGCCGGGTACGAACGGAACTGACGCAGCCAACATGAATCAGGTGAACGACTTGCGAAATGAAGTCGGCCAGAACATGACGGCATTGCAACGTAGCGCGTTCGGCGGCGTGGCTTCGGCCATGGCCATGCCAAACCTGACACCGCGTGAGCCGGGCAAGACTGTGGTTGCGGTGGGCGTGGCAAACTACAAGGGTTACGGCGCGGTCGGAGCAGGCGCAACGTATCGGTCACGCGACGGTGCTTGGTTGATCAACGGCGCGTTGTCGGTGACACCGCACGGTGATACAGGTGCGCGTGCGCAGGTGGGCTACGAGTTCTAAGTTTGAGCAGGTTGTAACGCAACACTGAAAGGCGATCCAGATGTTCGGATCGCCTTTTTTTATTTTCCGAACCGTGGCGTCACCATCGATAGCCAAGCAGCACGCCGACAGCCGCGGGCGACGAAGGAAGCACAAGCGCCGGGCGGTTGCTGCAGCCATGCCACTCGAACCTGATGCTCAGTGCTGCGGGCAAGACGGTAGTCAGCGCCAGCGTGGCTAATTAAAAAGACAACAACACGCATGGGCAGTTCGAAACCTGGATCATCCCTTTCCACGCCGCGGCGTTGCATATGTTCGATCGATTGTTTTCATCCTCGTATAGTTTCTTTCGGATAGTGCCTATGACTATTCTTATAAGCTCCCAATAAACTACGGAAAGTAGGGCGCTCAAGACAATGAGACAACGGTGCTTGGGTTATCAAGCGCGGGTCGGTTGTCGGTCATAGGTGTAAGCGGTGCGGTTTCCGAAATATGTTGAATCCGCCGTAATCTGAATAATCAATATATTAGGAATGCGTATCAATAATGAAAAGGAAATATAAGACGGTTTTAAACGAAGTCTTCGTCAATCGTGACGTGAAGGGCGAAAAGACGAGCGCCGGTTACAAGCTGTTCGAGCGGAAACGCAGCATTCATCTGGCGCCTCCGACCAAGTCCAAGCAAGCAACAGACTTGCAATTGTGGTCGTTGAGATGAGGGAAATTGAAATGATTGGCACACTGTCTCACGGTGCACATCGGCCCGTCGCGGGCGCGTGCATCAGCACTGGAAAGCGGAAAACACGGTCTGCCAGAATGGTGGCGACAGCGGTAAGTGGACTGATAGTTGCCGCGACGTCGGGCACGGTATCCGCGTCGACGTCCGGATTGGCAAGCGTATTCGCGCAAGAGTCGGCCTATGCGTCGGCAAAGTCGCTAGCTCAGGCGCCAGCGCAGCGGTTCGCGAGCACAAGTCACGTAGCGATGGGAGTTGTCAAAGTCACCAAACCCGGTTCTCTCGATGGCGACGCGTTGCTTTATGATCCGGCACGCAGTCAGGAATATCCCGCGCAGGCACGGGATATTGCCGAAACCGCGCCCAGCACGAAGCTATCGGTAGTTCTCGAAAAGGCCGAGACGATGATCGGCGTCCCCTATTCGTGGGGCGGCAATACGCCGGCACAGGGACTCGATTGCAGCGGTTTCGTGCGATATGTCTATGCGAAGGCGGCGGGGATTGTATTGCCACGAGTTTCATCGCAGATCAGTCGTCAAGGCGTTGCGATCGCGCAAACGGATTTGCATCCCGGCGATCTCGTGTTCTTCAATACAACACGCGGTACCGCAACGCACGTTGGAATCTATGTCGGCGAGGACCAGTTCATTCACGCGCCGAAAAAAGGTGCTTTTATTCGCATTGAATCAATGAAAAGCGCCTACTGGACCCGACGATATTACGGCGCGCGACGAGTCGCGTAAGAGCTCGATGGATAAACCCTTAACGACAAAACGCCCGATGAAAATTCATCGGGCGTTTTGCGATGCACTGAAGCAAAAGCTCAAGCCACTTGCCGTGTCTCACTGCCGACCGGTGCACGCCACCGCGCCAGCAAGGCATTCCATTTCAGACGCGCCGCGTTCACGTTGTTGTCCTTCACGTGACCGTAACCGCGCATGGAATCGGGCAGACTTGCGAGTTCTATCGCCAACGGCAATTTATCGAGCGTCAAGCCGCTGAGCAATTCCTTTATCAGCGCCTCATATTCCGAAATCAACGCTCGCTCCATCTTCCGTTCTTCGGTCTTGCCGAAAACATCCATCGATGTGCCCCGCAAGAACTTCATCTTCGCCAGGACTTTCATCGCGGATAGAACCCATGGGCCGTATTGCTTCTTGATGAGATGGCCGTGCGCGTCCTTCTTCGAAAACATCGGCGGCGCGAGATGGAAATTGATCTTCCAGTCGCCTTCGAAACTCCCCTTCAACCGCTCCACGAACGCCGGATCAGCATAAAGACGCGCGACTTCGTACT
Source organism: Caballeronia sp. M23-90 (assembly GCF_053574605.1). NCBI lineage: Bacteria > Pseudomonadati > Pseudomonadota > Betaproteobacteria > Burkholderiales > Burkholderiaceae > Caballeronia > Caballeronia sp. M23-90. Next base: position 9,506 of record NZ_JBSIPA010000063.1, read on the forward strand.
CATCCTTGTACGCCATCAGCTTGTGCAGGTTCCTGGCGACAGCTTCGGTCAGTGCGTATTGACCGTCGGGTACGCCAAGCGATGCTTCCGCAACCCGGACTTCCGCGACAAGCCGGCCGTAACGCGCGGCGTACGCCTCGTTTTGATAGTCGGCGAGATAGCCGATGCGCTTTTCGATCAATGCGTCCAATGCCTTCGGCGTATGCAGCGCGATGATCTTGCTGCTGCCTTGTACATCCGATGAACCTCCGCGATTCTGTTCCTTCACCAGTCGTTGCAGACCATCGAGATCATGCGCCGCGTGACGGCCCCATTCGAACGCCGCGAGATTTTTCTCGACCTGCACAGCGTTGAGTTCGATCGCGCGAACCAGCGACTCGTGCCGCAACGGCACCCAGCCGCGCTGCCATGCAAAACCGAGTACGAACGGGTTCGTGTAGATGGCGTCGCCGAGCAGTGCTACGGCAAAACGGTTTGCATCGACTAGAGATACGTGTTCACCCGCGGCCGTGCGGATGTCGGCTTCTGCGCTCGCGCCCGGGAAACGCCAGTTCGGGTTCTTGATGAACTCGGCAGTCGGCGTTTCGGCGCTGTTCACGACGACCCGCGTGTGGCCGGGCTGCATGCGCGAGCCGCATTCGTCGCTGGCGGTGACGATCGGATCGCAACCGATCACCAGATCCGCTTCGCCCATCGCGATGCGCGTGGCGTGAATATCGCCAGGCTGGTTCGCGATCTGCACATGGCTCATCACCGCGCCGCCTTTTTGCGCGAGGCCGGTGACATCGAGCACGGTCACGCCTTTTTGCTCAAGATGCGACGCCATGCCAAGCAATGCGCCAATGGTCACGACGCCCGTCCCGCCTACTCCCGTGACCAGCACGCCATAAGGACGGTCGATATCAGGAAGCGTTGGCATGGGCACGGGCGGCATGCCATCGCCGGAAATGCTCGATACCTTCGGCTTCTTCAACTGGCCGCCTTCCACCGTGACGAAGCTCGGGCAAAATCCGTTCACGCACGAGTAATCCTTGTTGCACGTGGACTGGTTGATCTGGCGCTTCGTGCCGTATTCGGTGTCGAGCGGTTCAACCGATAAACAATTCGACTTGACCGAGCAATCGCCGCAGCCTTCGCAGACGGCTTCGTTGATCACGACACGCTTTGCCGGATCGGGATAAGCGCCGCGTTTCCTGCGCCGGCGTTTTTCCGTGGCGCACGTCTGGTCGTAGATGAGAATTGTCGTGCCGCCGATTTCCCTCAGCTCGCGCTGGACTTCATCCAGTTTCTCGCGATGATAAATCTGGATGCCGGGCGCGAGGCCGACGTTCGCATCGTACTTTTCGGGTTCATCGGTGACGATCACGATTTTCTTCGCGCCTTCGGCCGCGAGCTGATGCGTGATCTGCGGCACGGTAAGCACGCCGTCGACCGGCTGGCCGCCGGTCATCGCCACGGCATCGTTGTAGAGGATCTTGTACGTGATGTTGGTCTTCGACGCGATCGCCGCGCGGATTGCCAGCAGGCCGGAGTGGAAGTACGTGCCGTCGCCGAGATTGGCGAACACGTGTTTGTCGTTGGTGAAGGGCGCTTGGCCGATCCACGCCACGCCTTCGCCGCCCATCTGGCTGAACGTGCTCGTGCTGCGGTCCATCCAGACGGTCATGTAATGGCAGCCGATACCCGCCAACGCGCGGGACCCTTCCGGCACGTTCGTGGATGTGTTGTGCGGACAGCCCGAGCAGAACCACGGCTTGCGCTCCGCTTCAACACGCGGCCGGGCCAGGGCGCGTTCCTTCGCTTCGATCACCGCAATCCGCGTCGCAATGCGCGCGCGCACTTCGGCAGGCAGATCGAACTTGTCGAGCCGCGTGGCAATCGCCTTTGCGATGATCGCCGGCGACAGCTCGTAATGCGCCGGCAGAAGCCAGTTGCCCATCGGCACGGACCATTCGCCGCCGGCGCCGTCTTTCTCGTCGAACTTGCCGAAGACGCGCGGACGTTGCGCATCGGGCCAGTTATAGAGTTCTTCCTTGATCGCGTATTCCAGGATCTGGCGCTTTTCTTCGACGACCAGGATCTCTTCCAGACCGTGAGCGAAGGCATGCGCGCCTTGCGCTTCGAGCGGCCAGACGCAGCCGACCTTGTACAAGCGCACGCCGATGCGGGCGCAGGTTTCATCGTCGAGACCGAGGTCCGATAACGCCTGGCGCACATCCAGATAGGCCTTGCCCGCCGTCATGATCCCGAAACGCGCGTTCGGCGATTCGATCTCGATCCGGTCCAGCTTGTTCGCGCGCACGTAGGCGAGCGCCGCATACCACTTGTAGTCGAGCAGCCGCGCTTCCTGCACGAGCGGCGGATCGGGCCAGCGGATGTTGAGTCCGCCGTCTGGCATCGCGAAATCGGTCGGCAACACGATCTCGACGCGATTCGGATCGATATCCACCGATGCCGACGATTCCACCACATCGGTCACGCACTTCATCGCGACCCAGAGGCCGGAGTACCGGCTCATTGCCCAGCCGTGCAGGCCGAAGTCCAGGTATTCCTGCACGTTCGATGGAAACAGCACCGGCAATCCGCACGCCTTGAAAATGTGTTCGGACTGATGCGCGAGCGTGGAGGATTTGGCGGCGTGATCGTCGCCGGCGAGCACGAGCACGCCACCCTTCGCCGATGAACCCGCCGAGTTGCCATGCTTGAACACGTCGCCGGTTCTGTCGACGCCCGGTCCCTTGCCGTACCACATGGAGAACACGCCGTCGTACTTGGCGCTGGGATACAGGTTGACCTGCTGCGAGCCCCAGACGGCGGTCGCCGCGAGGTCTTCGTTCACGCCGGGCTGGAACACGATCTCATGCGATGCGAGATGTTTCTTCGCTTTCCACAGATGTTGATCGAGCGCGCCGAGCGGGGAACCGCGATACCCCGAAATAAACCCGGCGGTGTTCAAGCCGGCGGCGTGATCGCGTTGTTGTTGCAGCATGGGCAACCGGACGAGCGCCTGAATCCCGCTCATGTAAGCGCGGCCGCGTTCGAGGGTGTATTTGTCGTCGAGTGTGACGGTAGTGAGCGCGGCTTCAAGCTTGGCTTGTTGTTCCGCGTCTAGTGGGGCATTCATTGTAGGTTCTCTCCGCCAACGTTTGGGATCGCCAAAACTCATGTGGCTTTAGCGTCTTGTGGACGCGGCAGCCGGGATTTTGAGTGTGCCTGTTTTGCATTTCTGGCAGCACTGGTAAAAACCCGCTGAAAACAAATGACACGATCGTTCGCGTGTTACGAGGTGTAAAAACGCCCGATTTTCATCATGCGCGGGAACCGCTCGTGGCGGCGGTATTCAAATACCGTGACCGATGCGCAATGTGAAACGCGCCCGGTCATTGGACACACCGATGCACGCAGTTGAAGGAGCAAGAAGTGAAACAACGATATATCCAGAATTTCCTGATGGTCTCCGCCGCATTCCTGGCGATAAACGTGCCCCGCGTCGGCGTTGCGGCCGGTTCCGAAACCTTGATGACCGGCACGCTGCGCATGGCGCCGGCTCGGGTGGAGCAGGTCTCGAACGACCCGGCTGCGAGAAAGAAAGACGAAGCCTGAATTTTCCGAACGAACAAACAAATGCCGGCGATCTGTGAGGATCGCCGGCATTTTTATTCAGTCGCGCACATCAGCTCGCTGTTGTGTCCTTCACCACGCCGCGTCGAATCTGATCGAGTTCGATCGATTCGAACAGCGCCTTGAAGTTGCCTTCGCCAAAGCCCTGATTGCCCTTGCGCTGGATGATCTCGAAGAAGATCGGGCCAATCTGGTTTTCCGTGAAAATCTGTAGCAGGATTTCGTCGCTGACCCCATCGATCAGGATCTTGCGTTTTCTCAGTTCCCCCACCGATTCGCCGTGATTCGGCACGCGCCGGTCGACAAGCTCGTAATACGTATCAATGGTGTCCAGCAACGCGATATCCGCGCTGCGCAGGGCGTCGACGGTGTCGTAGATGTTGTCAGTCCCGAGCGCGATGTGCTGAATCCCCTCGCCACGATACGCATCGAGATATTCCTGGATCTGTCCCGACGTGTCCGATCCTTCCTCGTTGATCGGGATGCGGATCTTGCCGCACGGCGAGCTCATCGCTTTCGACTTCACGGCCGTGACCTTGCCTTCTATGTCGAAGTACCGCGCCTCGCGGAAGTTGAACAGGCGTTCGTAGAATTCGGCCCACTCGATCATGCGTCCGCGATGCACGTTGTGCGTCAAATGGTCGATGTACGTCAAACCATGGCCAACGGGATTTTGATCGGCGCCCGGAATCGGTTCGAAGTCGACGTCGTAAATGCTGATATCGCCGATGCTGCCCGCCTGCGCGCCGTTCTTGCCACGCCACCGGTCGACAAAATAGATCAGCGAATCGCCGACGCCCTTGATCGCGGGAATATTGAGCTCCATGGGGCCCGTTTTATTGTCGAAGCCCCACGCGCCGAGATCGAGCGCGCGCTTGTAAGCCTTGCCTGCATCGGCGACGCGAAACGCGATCGCGCAAATCGACGGTCCATGCAAACGCGTAAAGCGTTGCGCGAAGGAATCGGGCTCGGCGTTGATCAGGAAGTTGATGTCGCCTTGCCGGTACAAGGTCACGTCCTTATGCCGATGCCGCGCGATCGCGGTAAATCCCATTTGCTCGAACAATCGCCCAAGCGCGACCGGATCCGGCGCCGTGTATTCGATGAATTCGAAACCATCCGTGCCGACGGGATTGTCCCAGGTCGTTGGTTGCATGCCTTGTCTCCGTAAATCGCGATTAACAGGACAAAGTCTATCGAGATGCGTGTGGCGGATACTTGCGAATCAAATCGCGCATCATTACGATGACGCACGTTTATAGCGTCCACTGGCGCAAAAGGGGCAGACTATGGCGCGAATCGAACTCGACGCAATCGACCGCAAAATCCTCGCAATTCTGCAGGTCAACGGCCGCTTGTCGAATCAGGACATCGCCGATCAGGTGAGCTTGTCGCCGAGTCCCTGCCTGCGCCGTATCCGGCGGCTGGAAGAGGCGGGCGTGATAAGAGGTTATGTCGCGCTACTGGAGCCCCGTCTGCTTGGACTCGGGCTGCTTGCGTACGTCAACGTGAGGCTGGAAAAGCGTGGCGGATCGGTCGCTTCGGCGGGAATGAAAAATCCGCCGACGCATGCGGATCGATTCCGCGACGCCTTGCTCACCTGGCCGGAGGTCGTGGCCTGCGATGCAATGACCGGCGACACCGACTACCTGCTGCGCGTCCAGGTGGAAGACATGGAGCACTTCTCGCGTTTTGTGCAGGACCAGTTGCTGCACCATCCATCGGTGATCGATGTGAAAAGCAGCTTCTCGCTCGAGCGCATCAAGGAAACGACGGCGTTGCCTATCCGTTGATTGCGCGGATGCTCCAGACGCAAAAAAGGCGGCTTTCGCCGCCTTTCGTGCTTTTGCGCATGCTTGCTGATATGGCCGGAACTCAGGCCGCGTCGGCAGTAGGCATGAACGCCTGAAACATTTGCGATGCCCGGCGCGCCTGGCGCTTGATCGCGTAATCGAAGACCGCTGCCTGCTCCTGCAACATCTCCGTCAGGATGCTGCTCTGGTCAGCAGGCGTGAGCGACAAATAAGCATCGGCTTCGCCGTATGCGTACTCGATCTTCATGCCCGACTTCTTCGCAATGTGCATCATGGTCGAGTTGCGCGACAAACAATGCATGTAGAGCATTGAAACGTGTGTGTTGCGGCTGCGAATCGCGGCGCGCTCGAACAAGCGGCTGCCGACACCACGGCCCCGCGCGCTTTCCAGCACCGATACACCGAACTCAGCCGTGCGCTTGTCGCCTTCCGCCGGCAAATAGGCAAGATGCCCGACGCCGACCACGTTCAGCGTTTCATCGAAAACGCCAAAAACCGTATCGCGCGAAAAGTCGATGTTCGTCACATAGTTCTCGATCACACGATCCGGCACGATCTGGCCGAAGCGCAAAAGGCGGTCGTCTTCGTCGAGGGCGAGAAAGTGGGTCATCAGGCGCTCGCGATCCGCGGAGGACAGCTCACGAACGAGAACGGGCGATCGACCGGCGGCGCTCGGCGAGCGATCGGCAGATGCGAAGATCGATGCGGCGGGGCGGTTGAAAGATAAGTTCACGATGGTGGCTCCTTGAATCGTCGAGCGACATGGTGCGTCGCAAAACGAATTTTAGCCGAAACATCGTTTTAGTACTAGGGAAAACCCGTAATACGGTGTGGAGGAATATGTCTAACTTTCAAGTATTACGAATACAAATCTTTTAAAATCAATTGTTTACACGCTGTTGCGGAAAACGGACGTGCGTGCGCCCAAATCGTGTATTGCGGTGCAGCATTTCACGAATCGCCATTCATTCCCCGTTCGATCACATCGACAACCTGTTCCGCAAACTCCCCGTAACCCAGCTTGCCGTCAGGTTTGAGCCACGTGAATGTCCAGTTGATCATGCCGAAAACCATCATGGTCAAGGCCGTCTGGTTTTCCTTGGTCGCCCGCTTCGGATAAGCACGCGCCAGTTGCCGCGCAAACGCAGCGACGATACCGCGCTGGCGTTCGAGCACGATTTCACGCTGCGTATCTTCGAGGTACTTCACGTCGTTGAGCAGAGCGACGTGCCGGCTATGCGACGTTTCGTATTCCGCGAGAAACGCGCGAATGAGCTCGGCAAACGCCTCGCGCTCGGTGAGCCCGCGCCGCTGGCTCGCGCCTTCCACCTCCGCGATGATCAGCATCAGCCGCTTCGTATAGCGGTCGAGCAGGTCGAACAGGATGGCTTCCTTGCTCGCGTAGTAGTGGTAAAGCCGCGCCTTGGACGTGCCGCTGGCGGCGGCGAGATCGGCCATCGATGTGCTCGGGTAGCTCGTCTGCGCGAATTTCGCGGCGGCGAGTTCGAGAATCTGCTCGCGTTGTGTGTCGTGGTCGGGCGCTCTGGTACGTGCCATTGAGTCTCGGAGAAGTGCTGGGTCGAACGGAATTCTAATGCTTGAGCGCGACTTGTCTCCGTCCGGCGGCTAATGCGAGGCGCGGCGCAGTCTTGCGTCGGCAATTTTTGAGGGATCGCCGCGGATTTCCAGCTTGCCTGCAGCCACGAGTTCGCGGCATCGCCAAAGGGCGATCGAGTCGCTGACCAGGAAGCCGAAACTTCCGCCCATCACCTCGCCCGCGAGCCGGCGCGACTCGATCCAGCCGGCGCTTGCGATCTGGAGGATGGTTTCATCGATATCGGAATACGTGCCCGAGATAAACGTGTTGTCGCGCCAGCGCCGCGTTTCGCTGTTTATCTGCTTCACTTCCTGCCATTCGAGCGCGAGCCGGCTGATGCGCAACACGGAGATGGGCGCGGCCGTCGGCAGCTTGACGCCGAGTTCGGGTGCCGTGAACATGCCAACCGCTGTAATGCCGTCGCCGCGGCCACGACGGCGCTGCGTGCCGTCATCGGCGGTGATGAGGGGTAGATCGTCGGCGGTCAGTTTGGCTTCGTTCAGGCGTTGCGGCACGTTGCGCAGGAAATAGGCGACGCGCCGCAGCATCAACTGATCGCCCGCGCTCTGGCCGTGCCAGACCACGACTTGACCCGTGCCCTGGGCCAGTTCGCGCAACAGCGCATCTTGTTCCTTGAGCTTCGAAATGAAATCGACTTTGTGCTCGTCGAGCACTTGTTGCCAGAAGAGGGCACGCGTTTCCGGGTTGTCATCGATACCCCTCAGATGGCCGACCGCAAGATCGTCCTTCAGGGGAATGACGCGCTCATCGCGTGAAACTGCATTCAGCGCTTCGCGAAGTATCTCGGCGGCATAGTCGCCGTTGGTAACGTGAATGGTGCTCATCAGTAACGGTGACCGCAAACGTAAGAAGGCCGGCTGCTGTGTAGCCGACTCGATCGATGTGATCGACATGACGGCAACTTAACAACAGACGGCCCCTAGTGTAAGCGAATTGAATCAGTGCAATCCGCCAACTGGTCGCTCAACGTTCGTCATAGCTCACAACTACCCGATCCGAAACCGGATGACACTGGCACGTCAGCACGAAACCGGCATCGATTTCATGTTGTTCCAATGTGAAGTTTTTCTCCATGCGCACTTCGCCTTCCAACACTTTTGCGCGGCACGTACAGCAGACACCACCCTTGCACGCGTAAGGCAGCGCAAGGCCGGCCTTCAGCCCGACATCCAGTACGCTCACGCCCTGGTACGGCAGACGCAACTTGCGCCTTTTTCCATCGATGACCAATTCCAGATCCGCCGTCGGCGTGTTGTCCGTGATCTCGATTTGCGGAACACCGGCTTGCGGCAAAGGCGTCCCGAAGCGCTCGACGTGAACCTGCTTCGGCGGCACGCCCGCGCCTTTCAGGGCGGCTTCGGCGGCGTCCATCATCGGGCCGGGACCGCAGATGAACGCTTCATCGATTTCACTGGCGGGAACGAGCGCCTCGAGGAACGCCGCGCATTTTTCCTGGTTCAGCACGCCGTTGAACAGTTCGACGTCCTGCAAATCGTCCGATAAAACGTGGTACAGCGAGAACCGGCTCATGAAGCGGTTCTTCAGGTCTTCGAGTTCCTCGGCGAACATGATGGCGTCGACGCTGCGATTGCCGTAGATCAGCGTGAAGCGGCTGGTGGGCTCCGTCTCGAGCGTCGTCTTGATGATGGCAAGCACCGGTGTGATGCCGGAACCGCCCGAAAACGCAACGTAATGCTTGAAGTGATCGGCGTTCAGATGGGTGAAGAAGCGGCCATCGGGCGTCATGACTTCGATTTCGTGACCGGGCTTGAGCATGTCGAAAGCGAAGTTCGAGAAGCGGCCGCCGCGCACGCGCTTGATACCGATACGCAATTCGCCATCGCGATCGTAATCCGTCACGCCGACGCAAATGGAATACGAACGCCGCGTTTCCTCGCCGTCGATATGCGTTTTCAACGTGACGAACTGGCCTTGCGTAAAGCGGAACGCATCACGCAGGGTGTCGGGGACATCGAAGGAAACGGTGACGGCGTCCGCGGTTTCGGGACGAACGTCGCGGATGCGAAGCGAATGGAATTGCGGAGTCGCCATGGTCGGTTTCAGTACGGTTTGAAGTAGTCGAACGGTTCGCGGCAATCCACGCATCGATACAGCGCCTTGCACGCCGTCGAGCCGAATTGGGCAAGGCGTTCTGTCTGCACTGAACCGCAGCGCGGGCAGGCGGGTTTATCGACGATGCGCGGCACGAAACGCAAAGGCCGTTCTTGCGGCGCGTGTTCGTTCGAGCCGCAGTTGCCCATGGGCGGGGCAATGCCGTATTGCTTGAGCTTTTCGCGGGCAGCGTCGGTCATCCAGTCGGTGGTCCATGCGGGCGCCAGAACCGTCTCTATCCGATGCTTCGCGAAACCCGCCGCGTTCAGCGCCGCGCCGATGTCTTCCGCAATCTGGTACATCGCCGGGCAGCCGGAATACGTTGGCGTGATGACAATTTCCAGCGTGTCGTCGGCGGCGCGGCGGACGTCGCGGAGGATACCCAGTTCGCGTATGGACACCACCGGAATTTCCGGATCGGGCACGGCTTCGAGCACGTTCCATACGTGGTCGAGCGCAACGTCTTCCGCGGTTGTCATGGCGTTCACCACGTCGCGCCCGGGTGCTGGCGCGCGATGCTTTGCAATTCCGCCAGCAGATAACCCATGTGCTCGGAATGCTCGCCGAGTTTGCCCGTGGTCACGTGCTGCACGTCGGCGGGTTTTTGCAGCGTGGCTTCGGCCAACGTTGCGTCCACATCTTCGCGCCACGCGGTTTCCAGATCGGCTGTCAGCGGACCGATAGCGGCATCGGCGATGCGCGTTTCCACCTCATCCACGCTGAAGAATTCGCGTGTGTAGGGCATCAGGTAATCCACCGCCGCCTGAGCCCGGCGATGCGATTCCTCGGTGCCATCGCCGAAACGCAGCAGCCAGTCGCTCGCGTGATTCAGGTGATATCGCGTTTCCTTGATCGACTTGGAAGCGATTGCGGCAAGCTGTGCGTCGCTCGATCGGGTCAGCGCCGTCCAGAGATGCGACATCAGCGTGGAATACAGGAAATTGCGCACGACCGTCACCGCGTAATCACGGTCTGCGCGCGTCGTTCCCGACAACGGTCCGGCGTGCGGCAACTCGCTCAACGTGAAGTTGCGGAAATCCCGCTCATTGCGGAAATATGCGTAGTCGTCTTCGGTTTTCTGCGTGCCGTGCAACTCGGTCTCGAGCGCGGCCGCATGCGAGTAAAGCAGGCGCGCCTGGCCGATCAGATCGAGACTGATGTTGGCGAGCGCAATATCTTCCTCGAGCACCGGGCCGTGTCCGCACCATTCGCCATTGCGTTGCCCAAGGATCAGCGCGTTGTCGGCGAGGCGCAGCACGTAGGACAGATGTTGGGGCGTCGTCATGTCTAACCTTCGATCACATGTGGTTGATTTCGTCGGGGAGCACGAAGAACGTCGGGTGACGATAAATCTTGTCGCCGGCAGGTTCGAAGAACTCGGCTTTATCGGCGGGATCGGACGCCGTGATCGCCGCCGATGGCACCACCCAGATGCTCACGCCTTCCTGGCGACGCGTGTAGACATCGCGCGCCATGCGCAGCGCAGCCGGCGCGTCGGGCGCGTGCAAACTGCCGCAATGCTTGTGATCGAGTCCCTGCTTGCTGCGCACGAACACTTCCCAGATCGGCCATTCGTTGTTCATTTGTCGCTCCCTATGCAGCTTGCTTTTGAGCACGCGCGGCTTGTTTGGCGGAATAGGCGAGGGCCGCTTCACGAACCCACTCGCCGTCGTCATGCGCCTTTACGCGTGTCGCGAGGCGTTCCTTGTTGCACGGACCGTCGCCATTCACGACGCGCCAAAATTCGTCCCAGTCGATGACGCCGTAGTCATGCGCTTGCCGTTCTTCGTTCCATTTCAGATCGGGATCGGGCAGCGTGACGCCGAGAATCCGGGCTTGCTCGACGGTTGCATCGACGAATTTTTGCCGCAAATCATCGTTCGATATCCGCTTGATGCCCCACTTGAACGACTGGCCGCTATGAATGGAGTCCTTGTCGCTCGGGCCAAACATCATCAGCACGGGCCACCACCAGCGATCGACCGCCTGCTGGACCATGTCCTTTTGGGCCTGCGTGCCTTTCATCATGGAGAGCAGCGCGTCGAAACCTTGCCGCTGGTGGAACGACTCTTCCTTGCAGATGCGGATCATGGCGCGCGCATACGGCCCGTACGTACAGCGGCACAGCGGAATCTGATTCATGATCGCGGCGCCGTCGACCAGCCAGCCGATCACGCCGACGTCCGCCCAGGTCGGCGTGGGGTAGTTGAAGATGCTCGAATACTTGGCTTTGCCGGCGTGCAGGGCATCGACGAGCTGATCGCGCGATACCCCCATGGTTTCCGCCGCGCTATATAAATAGAGGCCGTGGCCGCCTTCGTCCTGCACTTTTGCGAGCAGGATGGCCTTGCGCTTCAGACTCGGCGCCCGCGAAATCCAGTTGCCTTCCGGCAGCATTCCGACAATTTCCGAATGCGCGTGCTGCGAAATCTGGCGAACCAGCGTCTTTCGGTACGCGTCTGGCATCCAGTCCTGCGGTTCGATTTTGCCGTCGACCGCCATCACGGCGTCGAAACGGCTGAGTTCCGAAGACGTGGACGCCGGGTCGATGGACTGGACGTTGCCGGGAATATCGAGGGATTGCGTGTACATGACGATCGCTCGCTGTAGGAAGTCGTTGTGGAGCAATTATAAACCGACCGGACGGTCGGCTAATAGATATTTTTTGAGATGGCTGGCCTGGACCGGTCGCGTTCGCGGCGAATGCGACAATACGGGCTGATCTCCACCAACTTTTCCGTGCATGCCGTCATCGATCGAATCTCCTGTCCCGCGTGTGGCCGTTATCGGCGGCGGCCCTGCCGGCTTGATGGCGGCTGAAGCGTTGGCGGCGGGCGGTGTCGAAGTGGATCTCTACGACGCCATGCCATCGGTCGGCCGCAAGTTCCTCATGGCAGGAAAGGGCGGCATGAATCTCACGCATTCCGAGCCTGCCGAAGCTTTCCTGTCGAGGTACGGCGAGCGCCGGGCGTTTATCGAACCGCTGCTGCGCCGTTTCCATGCCATCGGTCGGCCGCAAGTTCCTCATGGCAGGAAAGGGCGGCATGAATCTCACGCATTCCGAGCCTGCCGAAGCTTTCCTGTCGAGGTACGGCGAGCGCCGGGCGTTTATCGAACCGCTGCT